>DMJN01000216.1 GCA_003451715.1 Gammaproteobacteria bacterium
GCGGGAGCTGATTCGCTCATGGCGTTTAAAAGAGTCCTGCTTTCGCAAAAGAGCGCATTATAATGCCCGACCAGTCTGAGGGAAAGCAGCAATAGCCTCCTGACAGCTACCAAAGCGCTGCCAGGCCCTGGTCTTCCTCAGCTCCAGCCGTGCATGCGGTCAGTCAATCCGGTACACTTAAGTGCTGCTACGCGGTTACCATCAAGAAAAAAGAAATCTTGTGTTCTTATCCTGCTAAAACACTACGCCCATGTTGAAGAAGCTACTAAAAATAGTGCTTTCCCTCGCCCTGCTATTGATCGTGGTAGTGGTGGGCCTTGCCGTATTCATGAATACGGAGCAATACAAGTCTGCGATCGAATCCGCCATTGCCAGCAACGCCGGATACCAACTCAACATCGCCGGCGATCTGGAGCTGGATTTCTTCCCTGCCATGAGGCTCACTCTGAACGATGTGCGACTGCGTAATCCGGCATTCCCACAGGAACTGGCCTCCACCTCGGCGATTTCATTAACAGTTGACAGAGGTCAGTTACTCCGCGGAAAGCTGCTCGTTCAGGAGCTATTGGCCGATGATTTCCACATCAACTATTACGTGGACGACGATGGCGGCGCCATCTGGGATGTGGACAATCCTATTGCAGGCACCCAGGCATCCGGCGAATCGACAGCCACTGGTGATGATGACTCCAACGAGGATGTTGTCACTGTCTCCTTCGACCGTATCAACATTGCCAATGCCAGCATCGATTTCCAGGATCTTTCCAGCGGTTCCCGTTACAGTGTCGATGACCTGAACCTGCAAAGTAGTAACGCCAACATCGAGGGCCGGCCCTTTAGTCTCGAATTGGATTTCCTGTTTCTGAATAACGGCATGACTGAACCGGTCGCTATGGGACTTCAGAGTAATGTCGTTGCCGACATCAACAACGGCAATATCAGTGTCAGTGATCTGAATTTCAATGTGACACCCATGCTACTGCAGGGTGATATTGTCGTCAGCAATTTCAACGACGACATCCGTTTCGAAGGGATATTCGAATCCAATAGTTTCGATCCGCAAGGCCTGGCACAATCGCTGGGCCTGAACGAAATCAATGATGAATTCAGCGGAAATAGCCCTACATCCCCAGAGGTAGCTTTCAATTTCAGCTTTAGCGGTGACCAATCCCAATTCGTTCTCGACAGTCTCACAGTCTCGATCGGTACTTCAGAAGTCGAGGCAGACGCCAGTGTTCGATTTGCAACCGAACTCTCACCCGCTAAAGTTAGTTATGATATTGTGGCTGATGCCATCGACTTGTCTGCTCTTTTCCCGGCCGAAAATCCTGATGCCGAGACGACTACTGAAACTGAGGAAACAACAACATCGATTGCTACCGTTGCCACACCACCTCTAGAGGAACCGGATACCGAGCTACCTCTCGATGCATTGAATGCGGTGAATGTGTTAGGCAGTATCTACATCGAATCTCTCGCTACCGAGGATTTGTATTTTCAAGACATCAATATTTTCACCAACGTCGAAGACGGCGTATTGGATATCGAGATCCAACCTACCAATGCTTATGGGGGGGTTATTCAAGGCGCGATTCGCCTGGATGGTCGCTCGACAGAGGCTCTGCTATCTACGCAGCTATCCCTGAACCAGCTGAACATTGCGGAATTTTCCCCGTCGATTTCACGCATTAATTCTGTGACCGGCCAGCTCAATGCCGAAGTGGACTACACGGCAAGCGGCGCTACCATCAACGCGTTGATCGACTCCTTGAGTGGCTCGACTACCTTTGCCATCACGGAAAACTCCGTGGACATCGGCGTCATCAAGCAGGTGTTCACCGCCATTGCCGCACTCAGCCCCACCGGAGAAGCCATTCAGCAGTGGCCGGATGTTATCCAGTTCGGAGAACTAAGCGGCTATATCCTGCTGGACAATGGCATCGAAGAGAATCAACAGGTCAGGCTGCGCATGGACAATTTCGATGTGGCCGGCAGCGGTGGTATCAATCTGGAGGAAGGAGCATTCGATTACGATTTGCTGTTTACCGTGCTGGGACAACCCCACGTCCAGACGATTCCAATTAACGAACTTTATCACGACGTATCCTGGCCCGTGGATTGTAGCGCCGCCTTCGATGCCGAAGTCACCCGCTACTGCCGGCCTGACTTTACGCAGGTACGAGAGATCTTTACCCAGATAGGCACCAATGCCGCCCGCAACCGGCTCGAAGATGTCATCACCGACCAGGTACCGGATGAACTGCAAGATGCCGCACGCGGTCTGCTTCGCAACATCTTCAACTAGAACCGGGAGGGGTCACCGGGAGGCACCGGAAGGGGTCAGAGTATTGTGACATCAACATCCAACCAGCGTTCACCATATCAGAGTCAATTTTACTCTGACCCCATTTATTCCGCAGTTTCCGCCAACTTCGCTAACAAAGTCCTTAACTGGTTCGACACCGAAGGTCGCCATAACCTCCCCTGGCAGCAGAACCCCACGCCCTATCGTGTCTGGATTTCTGAAATAATGTTGCAGCAAACCCAGGTAGCCACAGTCATTCCCTACTACCATCGATTCATGGACCGGTTTGCGAGCGTAGAGAGCTTAGCCACTGCCAACATCGACCAGGTGCTTCACCTATGGACCGGACTTGGCTACTACGCCCGAGCAAGAAATCTTCACCAGGCCGCTATAGGCATCGTAGAAGATTACCAGGGTGTTTTCCCCACCACGGTCGAGGAACTGGAATCCTTGCCGGGAATCGGCAAATCCACCGCAGGCGCCATCGCGGCGCTCGCCATGAACATAAGAGCGTCAATTCTGGATGGTAATGTGAAGCGAGTGCTAAGCAGAGTGTTTGCTATCGACGGCTGGCCAGAACAGGCCGAAACAAAAAATCGACTGTGGGAGATTGCCGAACGACTCACCCCGGCGGAGCGGGTTGCAGAATATACCCAGGCGATGATGGATCTGGGAGCAACGCTGTGCACCCCCGCGAATCCAGTCTGTGATCGCTGTCCTTTTAATTCGGATTGCAAGGCCTACCAACAGGATTGCATTGCGAACTACCCCGGCAAGAAACCGAGGAAGGCGCTTCCTGTAAAATTCGTCACTATGTTCATCCTGCAGAATGAAGCCGGTGAGGTCTTATTGGAAAAGCGCCCCCCACAGGGCATTTGGGGTTCACTCTATTCGCTCCCTGAAAGCCAGTCGGAAACGGAGCTGCCACA
>DMJN01000144.1 GCA_003451715.1 Gammaproteobacteria bacterium
TTGCTGCCGACAGCCAGATCAGAGGCAGAGAAAGACACTTCTTCCAGTAAGCGCTCCATCACGGTATGCAAACGACGCGCACCGATGTTCTCGGTGCGTTCGTTTACCTGCCAGGCGATTTCGGCGATTTTCTCGATGCCATCTTTACTGAATGAGATCTGCAGATCTTCCGTAGCGAGCAGAGCCTGGTATTGTTCGGTGAGTGAGGCATCCGGTTCTTCGAGTATGCGTTCGAAGTCTTTCGCAGTTAATGGGTCCAGCTCCACTCGAATTGGCAGGCGACCCTGCAATTCGGGTATCAGGTCCGAAGGCTTGGAGAGATGGAAGGCTCCAGAGGCGATGAACAAAATGTGGTCCGTCCTGATACTGCCATACTTGGTCGACACGGTGGAACCTTCGATAAGTGGCAGTAAATCCCGCTGGACTCCCTCTCTCGATACGCCGGCACCTCCCTGATCGTGGCGATTGGTCACCTTGTCTATTTCATCGATGAACACGATACCTGTTTGCTCAGTTGTCTCTACTGCACGGTTCTTAATTTCTTCTTCGTTGATCAGCTTCGCTGCTTCTTCTTCCTTGACATGTTTCAACGCTGCCCGAACGGTCATCCTGTGGGCTTTTTTACGACCGGTGTTCATGTTCGAAAACATGCTTTTAAGCTGGCTGGTCATATCCTCCAGCCCGGGTGGCGCCATGATCTCTATGCCGGTAGGCGAGTCAGAAATTTTAATCTCGATTTCCTTGTCGTCGAGTTCACCCTCACGAATTTTCTTCCTGAACATCTGTCGGGCACTCGATTGTGTGTCTTCTTCATTTTCCGATTCTTCCGAACGAGCCTGAGGTAGCAGCACATCGAGAATTCTGTCTTCTGCCAGATCTTCCGCCAGGTGTTGTATCTTCTGAATCTCTTTCTCTCGAATCATTTTTACCGCGATCTCGATCAGGTCACGTACTATCGATTCGACGTCGCGCCCTACGTATCCAACTTCAGTGAACTTTGTGGCCTCGATTTTGATAAAGGGTGCCTGCGCCAATTTAGCCAGACGGCGGGCAATCTCGGTTTTGCCAACACCAGTTGGACCTATCATAAGAATATTCTTGGGCGTAATTTCATTACGCAATTCTTCATTGAGTTTCATGCGTCGCCATCGATTCCTGAGTGCTATTGCTACAGCTCGCTTGGCGTCATCCTGACCGACAATGTGTTTGTCGAGTTCAGAAGTAATTTCTCTTGGTGTCATTATGGACATGTAGTGCTTCCAGTTTCAGTCACCTGTGAATTCAATCATCAGGCACATCCAGTTCTTCAATAGTAAGGTTCAAATTAGTATAAACACAGATATCCGCTGCAATTGTCAGACTCTTCTCCACAACCTCCCGGGCATCTAATTCGGTGTTTTGCGTCAGCGCTCTGGCTGCGGCAAGAGCAAATGGGCCACCTGACCCGATTGCCATAATGGAATCTTCGGGCTCGATGACATCACCATTGCCAGTAACAATTAGTGAAGCTTCCTTGTCAGCGACGACCAGTAATGCCTCGAGTCGGCGCAATGCGCGTTCCGTTCGCCACAGCTTGGCTAATTCTACTGCGGCTCTCACCAGCTTACCGTGGTGTTTTTCCAACTGTTCCTCGAAGCGTTCGAATAGTGTAAAGGCATCGGCGGTGCCGCCGGCAAAACCTGCGATGACCTGATCTTTGTACAGGGTGCGTACCTTGCGGGCATTTCCCTTCATCACGGTATTGCCCTGAGAGACCTGGCCATCGCCACCAATGACTACTTTGTTTCCCCGTCGCACCGAGACGATGGTGGTGCCGCTGTATTGTTCCAAGCTCATTCTCCTGTTTCAGACCCGCGTCTAAAATACCACAGACCATAGAAGATATGGGGGCTCGTCGGAATTTCAAGCGCAGGAAGTGGTGTTTTTCAGGAATGTTTAGCAGGCAGAGCCAGGTTTTGCAGGCGTGGAGTCGTGATTAACGGGCCCGGGGTTCTATTGCAGCCTCAATCGACTGCTGGGTATATTGTTGCGGCCCAATAACTGTTCGACCTCATTGAGTTGAGATGAGGTGGTATAAGGCCCTGATTGGATCAGGTACAGCACACGTCCCGGTAACTGCTCTGGTTTAACGCTTACTTCCAGTCCGAGGATTTGCTGCCGTTCCATTTCCAGGTAGGCCAGTTCCTGCTGCTCAAAAGCGCCTGTTTGCAGCATGTAGCTGACCGGGAGTGGTTCAGCAAGCTGAGCATTGTAATGAGGCACTTCACCAGCCTGCTCCGGGGTCAATTCGACGGGGGTTGCATCGACTGTAACTTCATAATTTGCCAGCTCATGGTAGAACTCCAGCTCCAGTTCGGCCGCAGCCGGCGATTCTTCCTGTTCGGGTATCTGCTCCGGCGCCACACTGGCCATGTTTGGCTGCATAGCGGGGCTGAGATTGAGTGGCGGCACGTTGCCGGAAAGGTAGAAAAGCACACAGGCAAACACACCGATTGTCAGGCCGACGAGAATACCGGTAAACATCAGCGACCATGCAGGGGGTGCTTCCACCGGCTTTCTCTCCAGCAGCGGCTCTGGTCGAATCTTGGCAAAGTCCTGGGTCATCTAATTCTCTACCCGATTGTTCCATCATATCGAGTGACTAAATATAACTTGTTGTTTTATCTATATTATTTTTGAGGAAAAGTACATCAGCACCCTCAATTATCGGTTGTTTACGGAGAAGCTATAGCCGAATTTTATGCTGTTGTGAACACAGTCTCGCTCAGATGAGATCCTGAACATCCACATCGATTCCCCAGCGAAGCCCGGAAGGCTGTTGCATCGCTTCTATTTGCAAGCAGAGCTGTGACAGGAACTCCTGCATCATACCCCGCGATTTACTCCTTAGTAGAAGCTGTACCCGGAAACGGCCGGCGCGCTTTTCCATGGGTGCCGGAACCGGTCCAATTCGATCGATTCTGAATCCCTGTCGATCGCACAACTCACCAGCCAGCGACGCTACGTGTCTCAAAAATTTGAGTGCAGCTTTCAATTCCTTTGCCTCAGCCCTCAGCAGCGCCAATTGGTAATAGGGTGGCATTGCCGAGCTCTTTCTTTCAGCCATAAGTAGATCCGCGAACTCAGCATAAGAACCCTGTACAAGAGATTGCAGCGTGGCATGAGCGGAATGTCTGGATTGAATCAATACTTCGCCGGCTCTCTCGGCCCGTCCTGCTCTGCCGGCCACCTGGATGATAGTCTGAGCCATGTGTTCCTGCCCGCGGAAATCGGCACTGAATAGCCCGCCATCGGCGTTCAGTATCGCCACCAGGGTAATGTTAGGGAAATGGTGCCCTTTAGCCAGCATCTGCGTGCCGAGCAACAAGCAACTATCCCCCCGGTTTATTTGTTCCAGCATGGACTCGAAGCGGGCTTTGCTGCGGGTGGAATCTCTATCGATTCGTAACACCGGCGTGTCAGGAAATCGAGTTTTCAGAAACTGTTCTATTTTCTGTGTACCCATACCAAACGTTACGAGGTCATGGGATTTGCATGACGGACAATGACTGGGCAAGGCTCGAACAGTCTCACAATGGTGGCATCGCAATCCCGGTGGTTTGGCATGCACGGTTAGCTGGGCGATGCATCTGTCACACTCCGCCATCCAGCCACAGGTGCTACAACTGAGCACAGGTGCAAATCCCCTGCGATTAATAAACACCAGAACCTGGTTTTCGGCTGCGAGGTGTTGCTGAATTCTGTACAGCAATTGTTCCGAGAAACCGCTGTCGAGGTCTGCTTGTGATATATCGATCAATTCCATGGAAGTGGGTTGAGCGCCACCGGCACGGTCTCCCAGCTTCAGGTGGGCGAATTTCCTTTTGGCACAGTTGTGCAGGCTTTCCAGGCTAGGTGTAGCTGATCCCAGAACAACGGGCACCTGCTCCTCCTTGCCTCGTATTACGGCCAGGTCTCTTGCCGAATAACGGAAGCCATCCTGCTGTTTGAAGGAGGCATCGTGTTCTTCATCCACAATTATCAGGCCGGGATTTGCCAGTGGTGTGAAAATTGCTGATCGGGTGCCGATGATGATCGCCGCGCTGCCATCCCGAGCCTGATTCCAGGCTGTCAACCGATCCGTGGCACTCAGCCCGGAATGCAGAACGACCACAGGATGCCCGAATCGTTGTTCAAACCGGAACACCGTCTGGGGCGTCAATCCAATCTCCGGAACCAGCACCAGGCACTGTCGACCCTTGGCAAGTTGTTGTTGCATAAGCTGCATATAGACTTCAGTCTTGCCAGAGCCGGTGACGCCATCGAGCAGAGAACAGGAGAACTGCTCGGAGGAATTTGAAATCGACAGCAAGGCAGTTTGCTGATCCCTGTTTAGTGTCAACGTCTTGCTATTGTTTTCCCCAGTGGCCTGAAAGAGCTCTTCCTGTTTTGCAGGGATCGCGTGCTTTTCTACTAACTGCTTCTGATGCAATTGGCTCAACAACTGGCTGCTGAAACCATGGGATTTAATTTGAGCAGCGGTAAGTCCATGCTCGCTTTCGATTAACTGTAAAAGTGCGCATTGTTTCTTTGCGCGAGCCAGCGAATTCCTTTGCTCTTCAGTTATTACTGCCACGGCCCGCCACAGGTATGATTCAGCCCGTAGAGGCCGACCCAGGCGTAAGCGTGTCGGCAAGGCGGAATGCAGCACCTCTCCAATCGGGTGCTGATAGTAACTCGCCCCCCATAACAGAGTTTTGAACAGTGCCGGACTAAACAGCGATTCTTCATCGAGAATGGTCTTAATGGCTTTGAGTCGTCCGCTTTCGATCACACTCCCTGTAACACATTCGACCACGATGCCTACCAGCTCTCGTTTGCCGAAAGGGACCAGTACGCGGGTGCCGGGTAACAGGGATTGCTCAGAATGTACCGCTGGCAGGTAGTCGAAAAGCCGACGTAGGGGTGAGGGTATCGCTACCCTGATAATCAGGCCGCGATGCTTGAGGGAATCACTTGCGGTCATATACTGGTTCAGAGGGTCCTTGATTATGCCCGCGCATTCGATGTAATCAGCGAGTCCTGAATTATAATAGTTTATACTCCCCCAAGCTGCAGACCAGCCCAAAGTCGAGGCTGCTTGCAATACAACAACACAGAACAATCGATTTTAACAGGATTCGAAAAAGCAAGATGGGCTCAAACACCGTACCGACCGAATTGCTGGAAGTTAGAGAGAAAATTGACGCAATTGACAGGAAGCTGCTCGAACTGCTTGCGGAGCGATTCGCATTGACACATCGGGTAGGATTGTTGAAGGCGAACCAGGAACTCGAAGCCGTCGATGCAGTCCGCGAAGCTCAAAAGCTTGCCGATCTAAGGGCGCTCTGTGAGGAATATGAACTTAATCCTGATTTGGTTACCGGGCTATTTACCAGCATCATGGAAGAGGTTGTACGTAACCATCGACGCCTGAAAGAGCCATAGAGTGATGCAGGATTCATAAAGCGCTCAGCAGCAACCAGCTCCGACTGTTTGTGTCTTTATACGGTTCCCTTGCGGCTATCCCTGAGACTCTTGCGTCTGGCAGATTCTCTGTTAGAATGCACGCCCCTGTAAGGGACGCTCTGAAAAGCAGATGTGGTGCATCGCAGAACAATCCGGTGTGGCGACATCAAAGAGAGGAAATGACATGAAAGCTGAAATCCATCCAAGCTACGGTCCAATCAAGGCGACCTGTAGTTGTGGGAACGTCATCGAGACCAAGTCTACGCTGGGCAAGGACATCCTGATTGAGGTTTGCTCTGAATGTCATCCCTTCTACACTGGCAAACAAAAAATCCTGGATAGTGGCGGCCGGGTTGACAGATTCAAGAAGCGTTTCGGAAACCGCAAGCTGTAGAGTTCGCTCCTGTCAAACTCTGCGGTCTTCTGAGCAGCGTTAAAATATCGTTTCGGTCGACAACTCCTGCACTTCTTCCTCGTCCAGCTCAACACCTGGCAATTGCGCCTCCGGTACTGTGGGGGCATTTTCAGCTCGGAAATACTCGAAAAATGCGTTGGGATCCCCTGGGGTGGCAGGCTCTCCAGAGGTCTTATCGATCAGTCGGTCGACGATGCCGTCTGGGCGGTTCATGGTGTTTTCCGCAGCATCTTTCAGGGCAGCACGCATAAAATCTATCCATATGGGCAGCGCTACGGTTGCTCCCTGTTCCCGTTCGCCCAGGGGTTCGGGTCGATCGAAACCGACGAACACGGTAGTTGCGATGTCGCGATTGAAACCGGAAAACCAGAGTTCCTGGGGGCCATTGGTGGTACCGGTCTTGCCGCGCAAATCGCCACGCTGTAGGTCTCGCCACACCCGAGCTCCACTGCCTTCGCGTACAACGGATTCCAGCATGGAATTGAGGATGTAGGCTATGCGTTCGTCGATGATGCGTGGCGCCGGATAGACCACTTCGCCAGATTCGTCATTGCTCTGGCTACAGTCTTCACATACAACCACCGGATTGGCTCGATAGACTACGCCGTCAGCGAGGCTGCTGATTTCTTTGATAAACCAGGGATCAACCTTGTAACCGCCGTTAGCAATTGCCGAGTAGCCGGTCACCATCTCCAGCGGTTGTACATCCTGGCTGCCCAGTGCAACGGTGAGATCGTTACCCGGGAAGTTCTGGGTTTGAAAGCCAAATTTTGCAGCGAAGGGCAACACGGCAGTCGAACCCACTTGATCATAGAGTCTTACTGTAGGCACATTGCGGGATTCTTTCAGGGCAAACCGCAGGGTAATTGGGCCCAGGAAATTGTCCTCATAATTGTTCGGTCGGTAGTCCCCGCGTGTAAAGGGGGCATCGTTGATCGTCGTGGCAGGCGAGTAGCCCTGTTCGAGGGCGGCTCCATAGACAAATGGTTTGAAATTTGAACCCGGTGGACGGGGTGTAATCACCCGGTTTACCTGGCTGCGCTGGAAATCATAACCCCCTACCAGCGCCAGGATTTCACCGCTGGAAGGTGATATGGACACCAGCGCACCTTGTAGTTCCGGCACCTGCCCCAACTCCCAGCGGCTCGAACCCTGCTTGATTCGAATTAGATCTCCAAGTTGCACGACATCGGCGGCGGTTTCGATTGGTTCGGCATAATTCCGATTGACGAAGCTGCGCGCCCAGCGCATGCCCTCCCAATCGATAGCTAGTGTGTCACCACTCTTCAGCAATGCTCTAAAAGAGCGGTCTCCCACTTCGGTAACTATTGCAGGCTGTTGGTTCCCATAGGTAGGGATAGCTTGCAGATGCTCAAGCCAGACCGTGGTCGGGTCCAGCGCATCCCCAGGATAGTTGGCTTCCGGACCTCGATAACCATGGCTCTTGTCATAATAAATTTCCAGGCCATCGATCAGGGCTTTGTTGGCGGCAAGCTGCTTTTTACCATCCAGGCTGGTGGTTACTTCAAAGCCCATCGAATATGCCTCTTCGCCGAATTGGGCGAACAGTGCCTGTCGCACCATCTCGGCGACGTAGGGTGCGGGTATCTCGATATTGCGATTGCGCCGCAGCGCCGTAATTGGAGCGGCATCGGCGGCATCATACTCGGCCTGGCTGATCATGTTCTCATTGAGCATATTGCGCAGCCGCGTCTCCCGCCGGTTAATGGCTCGAGCGGGATCGCTCAAGGGATTGCAGGAGGAAGGACAAGGCAACAGGGATATCATCATCGCCGCTTCTGCCAGGCTAAGCTCGCTAACATCTTTTCCGTAGTATACGAAGGCTGCGGCGCCTATGCCGTCTGCTCCGGCACCGAAGTAAATCGTATTGAGATAGAGGGTGAGGATTTCTGCTCTGGTCAGTTCCCTCTGAATCTGCAGCGCAAATGGAATTTCCTTGAATTTGCGCAGGTAGACATTATCGCTATCGAAGGAAAGATTGTTTGCCAACTGCATGGTAATGGTGCTGCCGCCACCCAGTCGTTGGCCGCGTATGAAGCCATAGAAACCTCTGAGCAGGCTCTGAATGTCCACTCCGGGGTGTGAGTAGAAACGCACGTCTTCGGTGGCAATGAGAGCATCGGTCAGAACTTGAGGAATATCTTCAAACTCTACCGGGTTGCGACGATTGCCGATCTCATCGATCAGCTGATTGTTGGCGGTGTAAATGCGTAGCGGAGTCTCCAGCTGCACGTCCCTGTAAGTCTCTGCTGATGGTAGCAGGGGAGCAAGGTACAGGTAGGCAGCGGTCGCTACCATGGTTACGCTGGCGAGCGCTGCAATACCCAGCATTGCTGCCCATTTACCGTAAACCCGTAGCTTAGACTGCACTCGCTTCATGCCTCTGACCAGTTCGCAGATGTTTTGCCAAATCCAGTCCTAGAAGGCTTAGTACCTCGACCAGGGCACCAAATAAAGGACAAGCAGGACCACTCATTATACACCTGGGTATCGATAAATCGGTGTTATTCTAGGGTTTTTGGGTATCGCTGTTGTCAGAATCATCAATTGGCAACACAAAAATTACTCCAGGATTGTCACATAGAGTCGGTTGCAGCAATCGGCAAACTTTGAATGAATCAGAATTTGGGTTCAATACCGCAGCAGAAGCGTGTATGTCAAGCGGAATGAGGCTTGGCGGGGAGTGGACTAGATCTTAAACGTGAACTGAATCAAGGAATTGAAACTGCCCGTAGTTCATTATTAAATGGTAATGTGGTTTATTCTGAAAGTTAGATAATTAATTGAAAACTATAGCAAATTTTTATTCGGCCGATACTGAAATCTGGAAGATAAAAATTTGGGCAAGAATCTGCTAAGCTGCTGTAATTGCAAGTTTTATTTTTGCCCTACAAGTAGGAACTGGTCTCGGGCCCCGTGTGCATGTGGTGTGGATGCGTACCCCGAAACCAAGACGCCCTACTCGGAGATGTTCCCTACCTCGGGCGCCTGTTTAAGCGGATCGAAAATGAGAACAGGCGCACCGAGCTATTGATTTTCATTACGCCGAAGATCATCGCCGAAATTAATGTCAGGTAACACTCATCGCACTGGGCCGGTCTGTTAAGGCAGACCAGCCCGGGCCAAATCTGCTACTTAACACTTCCTGGCATTGAGTCGTCAGCGTCTCAGAGCGCCGACAGTTTATTGGGTATAGATATGCACGATAAGAACACCAGTGGTAATGTTTTTCTGGTTGGTCCCATGGGAGTGGGCAAGACTACCATCGGCCGTGTATTGGCAGAGCTCCTCGAGCTCGACTTCTATGACTCGGACCGCGAAATTGAAGCATCCGCTGGTGCCGATATCCCGTGGATTTTTGATGTGGAGGGTGAGGCCGGATTCAGGGTTCGGGAATCTCGCATGATCGATCAACTCAGCGAGCAAACCAAGATTGTGCTCGCAACCGGTGGTGGTGCGGTACTGGCCGAGGAGAATCGGCAGTGCCTGAAAGAGCGCGGTGTTGTCGTCTATTTGCGTGCATCCACAAGACAGCAGCTAGAGCGGACCAGCCGGGACAAGAATCGACCGCTGTTACAAACTCCCGATCCGGAACAGAAGATTCGGGAGCTCATGAAGGTTCGTGATCCACTCTATCGGGAAGTAGCCGATATCGTGATCGACACCAATCGACGCAATCCCAGATCCGTAAGCCAGGACATTAGTCGACGGCTGCAGACTCTGGANNGTGTGGATGCGTACCCCGAAACCAGATTTTTTAGTCTGCTAAGAAAAACTATTTGGGAATAATGACGTGCTGGAGAAACTAGGCAACATTGGCGCCTTCGCCAGTTTAGGCAAAAAAAGCAATACCCTGCTTGGGGTCGACATCAGTTCGTCCTCGGTAAAGTTATTGCAGCTCAGTCCCAGTGGGAATAAGTACAAGGTTGAAAACTACATAATCCGACCGCTCCCAGCGAATGCCGTGGTCGAGAAAAATATCAGTGATATTGACGCCGTGGGTGAATGCATCTCCCAGGCTGTAAGCATTCTCAAGCCGGCCCTCAAAGATGCGGCGGTCGCAGTTGCCGGTTCCGCGGTAATCACCAAGACCATCGAAATGAACGCCGGCCTGACTGATTCAGAAATGGAAAACCAGATCGTAGTGGAGGCTGACCAGTACATTCCCTATCCACTGGATGAAGTCGCCATCGACTTCGAGCGACAGGACTTATCAGAGCGCAATCCGGACATGGTGGAAGTGCTATTGGCTGCCTGTCGACGCGAGAACGTGGATTCAAGGTGTGCCCCGTCAGCACCTATGGAACAGA
>DMJN01000306.1 GCA_003451715.1 Gammaproteobacteria bacterium
TTGCTCACCGGAGAGCAACCCTACGCCAGGGTATACATACCCGAACCTCTGCGGGTCGGGATAAATATCGGGATGCAGTTACAGGTGCAGGTAGACGGGGTGGACCAGCTGCTCAGAGGGTCGGTTCGCCGTATCGCCTCGGAGTCGACTTTCACGCCGTACTTTGCCTTGACTGAGCGTGACAGGTCGCGGCTCTCCTATGTCGCTGAGATCGCCCTGCCGGAACTGCCCGAGCGCCTGCCGGAAGGTGTGCCGGTGCAGCTAATCTTCGATGAGGCTTTGTAACTTCAGCATGAACAACGATGAACTTGCCATTTCTGCTTCAGGGTTAACCCGACGTTTCGGTTCATTGGTTGCCGTAAATGACGTCGACCTGGAGATTCCGACTGGTTCAATTTACGGTTTTCTTGGCCCGAATGGTTCTGGAAAATCTACCACGATACGTATGTTATGTGGATTATTAACACCAAGTGCCGGCACCGCGTCAGTGCTTGGCATGGATACCCGCAAGGATTCGGAGAAGCTAAAACAACAGATCGGTTACATGACGCAGAAATTTTCCCTCTATGATGATCTCACCGTAAGAGAGAACCTGCAATTTGTCAGCGAGATCTATGCCGTGCCGAGAAGACAGCGGCGCCTCAGAGCCGATGAATTGCTACATGAGTATAAGCTTGTAAATCGAATGAAGCAGCGCGCCGGCACGCTGAGCGGGGGTCAGAAACAGCGCCTGAGTCTGGCGGCAGCGACGCTGCACAAACCGAGGATGCTATTTCTCGATGAGCCAACCAGCGCGGTTGATCCGCAGAATCGTCGCGACTTCTGGGAAAAATTATTCGAACTGGCAGAGCAGGGAATCACCATACTGGTCTCCACTCACTACATGGATGAAGCAGAGCGTTGTCACAAGCTGGCGATTCTGGATGAGGGTGTCAAAGTGGCCGATGGCACACCGAAGGATCTGGGCAGAAGCATCGCTTCCAATGTCTTCGAGGTGACGGCATCTGAACCCAACGCGGCCCGTTTGAGCCTGGCTGCACAACAGGGAATAACCAGTATTACTCAACTCGGCGTCAGATTGCGCGTGTTAGTTCCTAAGGAACTATCGAATGCCCTGTCCCTGGTACAAGGCAATTTGTCAGTTGCCAATATCGAAGCCGATGTGCAGCAGGTGTTACCCGACCTGGAAGATGTGTTCGTTTCCGTCACTGAACTGAGAAGAAGAGAAGGGCTAGCGGCATGAAATCCCTGATTCGTATTTTCTCCATCATGCGCAAGGAGTTTCGGCAGCTTGGCCGGGACAGGCTAACCTTCGGCATGATTGTGGGTATTCCCCTTATCCAGTTGCTGATGTTTGGTTATGCCATAAATACCGATGTTCGAAATCTTTCGACAGCCTATGTTGACGAGGCAGACTCACATCTGTCTCGGCGCTTAGTCTCTGACCTGAGAGCTACACAGGTGGTTAACATTCGACAACGAGTGTCCAGCGTGCAGGAATTGAACGGCCTGATGGATGTCGGTTCGATCTCCATCGGCATCTATATTCCCGATGATTTCGATCGCCGGGTCCTGCAGCGGGATAGACCGGCCTTGCAATTATTGGCAGACGGAACCGATCCCATTCTACTCGGTGTGGCACAACAACTTACCGCGATACCAGTGCGTTTTGACAGCCAGCCGCCGATGCCAGGTACCGATGTGTTGATGGAGGTGCGCAACTTCTACAATCCGGAACGACGCTCTGCTGTGAATATCGTGCCTGGGCTGGTGGGGGTAATTCTCACCATGACTATGGTCATATTTACGGCCGTGGCGATTGTGCGCGAGAAAGAACGGGGCAATCTGGAATTGTTAATCAATACGCCCATTAAGACACCAGAACTGATGCTGGGAAAGATCTTTCCCTATATCTTCATTGGCTTGATTCAGCTGGTAATCGTCCTCGCCTTGGGCCGTTACTTGTTTCAAGTGCCTATCCGGGGCAGCGAGTTGCATATTCTGCTGGCATCCCTGTTATTCATCGCCACTAACCTGTCACTCGGTCTGTTGTTTTCAACCGTGGCTACTACCCAGTTTCAAGCCATGCAAATGACTTTCTTCCTATTGCTTCCGTCCATTCTGTTGTCTGGTTTCATGTTTCCATTCGATGGGATGCCAATACTGGCCCAACGCATTGCCGAGGTACTGCCGCTAACCCATTTCAATCGGTTGATGCGGGGCATCGTGCTGCGTGGCACCGATATCATGAACTTGTGGGATGAGATGGCAGCACTGGCTATGGTCATGCTGGTGGCGCTGACCCTGGCGATAGCCAGGTTCCGCAAGCGATTGGATTGAGCGACTACACCTACTTGTAGCAAAATGTGGTTTTGACGCAAATCAAGCGTTTAGCTAAGCAATTTGTGCTAGGCTTTTCATCATCAAGAGAGTCAGTCTACTTATGCTTACACTTCAAAAGCACAATTTCTCTAATTCGACTCTAGTCTCCCTGCTATTGCTGCTGATCGTGACGCTACCGGCCGGCGGCGCTGTCAGCCATCATTGCTTCGATGGTCTCGAACCCCCGGTAACTCTGCATTTCGACAATTTTAGCGGGCACCACGATGACCATGGTAGCGACCATAACGACAGCGAGAAG
>DMJN01000064.1 GCA_003451715.1 Gammaproteobacteria bacterium
CTGCCCATTTGTAGTTGATTCACGGCGTGACTAATCGACTGGAAATCACAGTCTCGCATCAGGCGCCCTATGTATTGTAATTGACGTTTTTTTGCTCCATGGCTGTTGGGCAGCCGATTGTAGTCCATAATGGCGATTACGACTCTTTCCGTTAACGGCAATTTTGTTAGCTGTGAGTGGCTGTACCGGGTAAGTTGTTGACCGAGCTTTTGCAGTGCCAGCGCATCTTTTTTGCGTTGTGTCTTACTGGGTTGCTGACTCTCTGGGTAGTCGTCGGTACTCATTGTTTATAGGTAGAACACCTGTGCCAGCCCGAGGAAGGCGAAAAACCCGATAGAGTCAGTCACCGTAGTCAAGGCAACCGTTCCGGCGAGGGCAGGATCGATGTCGATTCGCTTGAGAAACAGGGGCAAGTAGGCACCTGCTAGTGCGGCTGTGACCAGGTTTATCAGCATTGCTGCCGCTATTATGAGGCTCAATTGTAAATCTCCATACCAGAACAGAGTAATCATTGAGACCACCAGTGCCCACAATGTGCCGTTTAGTCCGGCAACTCCCAGTTCTCGTATCAACAACCAGCGGCTGTTTGAAGGGCTGATATGGCCGAGAGCCAGGCTCCTGACTACCAGCGTAAGGGTTTGAGTGCCAGCAACACCACCCATATTCGCCACAATAGGCATCAAAACGGCAAGATAGACAACCTGATCGATGGTGTCCTGGAACAAGAATATGACGAAAGACGCAAATACCGCGGTCATCAGGTTCACGCCCAACCACAATGCTCGACGCCTGGCAGTTTTCACCACCGGAGCAAAGGTGTCGTCCTCCTCATCGAGCCCAGCCATGCTCATCAAGGAGTGTTCCGTGCTATCCCTGATTACATCGACAACATCATCGATGGTAATTCTGCCGAGTAATTTGCCACCGTCATCCACTACCGGGGCGGAAACCCAGTCGTGCTGTTCGAATAGCTGAGCGACTTGGGTCGCTTCCATGCCTACCGGGATCGCCTTGATGTCTTCGCGCATCACTTCCCGCACCGAAGTGTTTGGATCGGAAACCAGAACTTTGCGCAACGGTAATATTCCCAGAAACTCATCATCTCGATTCACCACCAGAAGATTATCTGTCATTTCGGGAATACTTTCGTGACGCCGGAGATATCTGAGCACCAATTCCACCGTGTGATTTCTGCGCACGGTGATCGTGTCGGTATTCATCAATCCACCAGCGGTGTCATCATCATAGGAGAGTATCGTCTCTACTCGATGGCGGTCCTGCTGGTCCATAGCCTGCAATACCTGAGAGCTAAGCTGCTGAGGAAGTTGTTGCAGGATGTCTGCCAGATCGTCAGTCTCCAGGCCCTCGGTTAACTCGGCAACCTGCTCGGCATTGAGTTCGCTGAGGATGTCGTTCTGTAGATCCTCGTTGAGGTACTGGATTACCTCGCCTTCTGCATCCTTATCAATTAGCTGCCAGAGAACACTGCGGGCCTTGGGAGGTGATGATTCGAGCAGATGGGCAATACGAGCTGTAGGCAGAGTCTTTATCATCTGCCGAACCTGATAGAGGGAGCCGCTGTCGATAGCCTGACTCAGAGCCAGGACAGGATCCTTCTGGAATTGTGCTTCGGTTACTTGGGCCATGCTTGCAAATCATCCTCTACTCTATAATCGGCGAGTCGATAGGATTGTTTCGGGATTGAGTCGCCCAGGAAATGACAGGGGATAGCTTGTATCGTTGTTTGAGGCTCCATTTTTGGGCTGGCGCATTTTAACGCCATTTCGGTGATAAGCGAAAGCGTAGCTAGGGGCGGGCAAATACCTGTATCAGGACTGAACTACTCAGACTCTCCGAATCGATCGCTTATCAGGGCCACAATGGCGCTTAACGCCTGGTCTTCATCTGTGCCGCTTGCTTCAATGGTAAGCTCGGTCCCTTTGACTGCAGCTAACATCATCAGCGACAGGATGCTCTTCCCATCTACTGTTTTTTCGTGGCCAACTTGTATATCCGACGTGAAAGAAGTAGTGAGCTCCACCAGTTTTGATGCGGCTCGAGCATGCAGTCCTGCCCTATTTATGACTTCCACTTTCGCTTTAACCATTTGTCTAATACCGGCATTAATGCCTGATCAGTGACTCCGAGCTTCGGCTTCGATGAACTCAGCCATCGATGTTTGAATTCAATTTTTTTCTGGAACTCGTATCAGCTACTGGCTAAGTTCCCGGTGTCTTGCCTGTACATTGCTTACAGTGGCGGAAAATTCCTCAGTCAATTTCTCACAGAGATAAACAGAGCGATGTTGGCCACCGGTGCATCCGAGGGCGACTGTAATATAGCTTCGATTGTTCTGCTCGAATATAGGGAGCCACTTCCGCAAGTAATCCCGTATATCAGTATACATATCGAGAACCTCCTGTTGTTCATCGAGGAAGTCAATTACAGGCTTGTCTAATCCGGTGAGTGAACGTAATGCAGTATCCCAATAGGGATTGGGAAGACAACGTACATCGTAGACGATATCGGCATCGACCGGCACACCATTCTTATAGCCGAAGGATTGGAACGCCAGCGCCAAGCTAGTTTCCGAGCTCTCAACCAATCTGTTCTTGACTATATCTCGTAGCTGATGCAATGACATGCTGCTGGTGTCGATGGAAAGGCTTGCCATCACTGCTATTGGCTCAAGCAACTCTGACTCTTTATCAATGGCTTCCTTCAAGCCAACACTCTCTGTTGTAAGAGGATGTTTACGGCGGCTTTCACTGAATCTTTTAAGCAAAGTCTGGCTATTCGCATCGAGGAAAATGATTTCTGTCAGAAGATCTTTTCTCTCCAGGTCATTGATTATAGAAGGAACTTTCTCCAGGTCGGCAGAGATATTTCGCGCATCAATACTCACGGCAATATTGGGTATGCCAGCTGCGCCGGATGATAGTCTATCAGCTAGGGATGGCAGCAAGCTCGCCGGAAGGTTATCAATACAATAGTAGTCCCGGTCTTCAAGAATATGGAGAACAGTACTCTTACCTGAGCCTGATCTGCCACTGATTATCGTCAGCGTTATCATGAGTGACTTGAATTCTTGCTAAAGGATTATCAGCCCTGTGATTAATAGGTGACAGCAACATTGCATAGATCTTCACCGTCGTGAGTATGTCTAAGTGTGTAGCAAAAATCTTCATCGTTGAACAGTTCAGCCAGTCTGGCCAGCACCTTTACATGCTCATCGGTTTTTTGCTCCGGCACGATAAGAACAAACAATATATCCACTGGCTTGCCATCGATGGAATCGAAATCTATCGGATTATCAAGTGTAATTAGAGATCCGATGATCTCCCGGCAATTGGACACACGGCAGTGTGGTATAGCGATGCCGTTTCCCAGGCCCGTGCTTCCCAATTGTTCCCGTGCCATCAGCGCATTGAATATCTCATCAGCTTCCAGTTCTGGATGCTGCGCAGAGATCAGTTCGCTGATAGTAGTCAGTATTCGTTTCTTGCTTACGCCAGCCAGGCCTGAGTGGCAGCACTCAGGGGTGAGTATATCGTCCAATTGCATTACTTTGTGTTCTCGTAGCTATCGTAACTGTGAAGTCAATTTTGATATTAAAAAGGGGTCAGCCAGTTATAATAAGTAGTTCCTTAAACTAGTCGTTTTCTTTCATTAGAGGGTGGAATAGCAAGAGATTCTCTATACTTGGCGATTGTGCGCCTCGCAACATTAATTCCTTTCTCATCCAATAACTGCGTTATCTTGCTGTCGCTAAGAGGTTTACGGGTATTTTCTGCCGCAATCAACTTCTTGATAATCGCTTTAATTGCAGTCGATGAGCATTCTCCTCCCCCCTTGGTGGATACATGGCTGGAAAAAAAGTATTTAAGCTCAAAGATACCTCTTGGAGTATGCATGTATTTCTGTGTTGTAACTCGGGAGATAGTCGATTCGTGCATGTTTACTGCTTCGGCTATGTCATGAAGTACCAATGGTTTCATAGCCTCTTCTCCATACTCTAGAAACCCTTTTTGATGTTCCACGATTCGAGTGGCAACCTTCATCAGTGTTTCATTGCGACTTTGAAGGCTCTTAATAAACCAGCGTGCTTCCTGCAGGTTATCTCTCAAATAATTATTGTCATCACTCGAATCGGCACGCTTTACCAGGGATGCATAGCTGTTGTTAATTCGAATTTTTGGTGTGGTGTCTGGGTTCAGTTCTATTTTCCATTTTCCAGTGTCTGACTGCTTGCTAATGATGACATCGGGTACGATATACGTGGTAGAGGGGGGGGAGATATTGGCTCCAGGCCGCGGATCCAGGCTCTCGATTAGTGAAATGCTCTCCTGCAACTCGGCTTCCTTGAGCCTGGTGCGGCGCATGAGCTGAGCATAATCCCGATGCCCGAGTAGGCTCAGGTGTTCCTTAATAATGAGCTTGGCGTTTTTAATCGGTCTTGCCAGTTCTGGATCGTCAAACTGGTTTATTTGAATCAATAGACATTCTGCAAGATCCCTGTATCCCACGCCAACGGGATCAAACTGTTGAATTCTATGTAGTACGGCAATTACTTCATCCCGTTCTATCTCTAGAGTCTGGTCAAATCCGGTATATATAGACTCAATATCTACCGTTAACATGCCATTAGCATCGATGGCATCGATAATGGCTAAAGCGATAGATTTATCTTGCTCCGTCATGGGTGTTAGATTTAGCTGCCACAACAGATGGTCCTGCAGTGTATCAACGGTGGTATTACGTGACTCAAAATCGTTAAGGTCAGAGTCGAAAGAAGGGCTGGATGAATAGGTGCTCGGGTAGAAATTATCCCAGTTGCTATCTACCGCCAGATCGCCTGGAATTTGTTCCTGCCAGGCAGGTTCATCGGCATTCTGGTTTTGGTTTTCAGCGCCTTGCTGTGATGATTGTTGTTCAATTTTATCCTGCAGATCCCCATTCGCTTGCGTATTGATGCTGGCGTCTTCATCTTCGGTATTCTCAACTAACTCCAACAGTGGATTCGATTCCAATGCCTCGTGAATTTCTTGCTGTAGATCTAAGGTTGAGAGTTGTAACAGGCGTATCGCTTGCTGCAGCTGGGGGGTCATAGTTAACTGTTGACCGAGCTTTAGCTGAAGCGAAAGTTTCATTGAGAATATTACTTATAAGTGGAAAAGCAATGTCTGAATTACTTGCTTGAGACATTTTTAGTTTGGATTAGTTGAGGCTTAAAGTATAGCAAAATCCGTGCCGTAATTGCATAGCTAATTAGTCGATCCTGAAAAAGTCATGGATGACTTTTTCAGGATCGACTAATTAGTGCAGTAGGATTGAAAATAAATAGTGTTTTAGCAGGATTAACAGGAATTCTCAGATCCTGAATTGTTCGCCAAGATAGACTTCACGAACCTTGTCATTGTTCAAGATCGCTTCGGAATCACCCTGTGCAATAATCTGCCCTTCGCTTACGATGTATGCTTTCTCACAAATATCGAGCGTTTCCCTAACATTATGATCTGTCAGTAAAATCCCGATGGCTCGCGACTTGAGATGTTGGATAATCTGTTTGATATCACTGACGGAGATCGGATCCACGCCAGCAAAAGGCTCATCTAAAAGAATGAACTTTGGATCGGTGGCCAGGGTTCGGGCGATCTCAGTTCGGCGTCTCTCTCCTCCGGATAAACTCATTCCCTTGTTGTGGCGGATGTGTTCAATATTGAATTCCTCCAGAAGAGATTCAAGCTTGTTATGTTTTTCTGTGCTACTCAAATCCTTGCGTGTTTCCAGTATTGCCAGAATGTTATTCTCAACGCTGAGAGTCCTGAATATCGAAGAATCCTGTGGGAGGTAGGAAAGCCCGAAACTCGCTCGTTGGTGAATGGGAAGCGACGTTAGTACTTGATCTTCCAGGAATACTTCACCACTATCCGCCTGTACAAGCCCAACTATCATGTAGAAACAAGTCGTTTTCCCGGCCCCATTGGGTCCTAGTAAACCGACGATTTCACCTTGTTCAATAGTGATTGAAACGTCGCGTACTACCTCTCGGCCCTTATAACTCTTGGCAAGATTTGCCGCTTTCAACATGGTGTTAAGAAACCTCTGAGAAATTCATTGACCACTCTCTCTTGCAGCCGAATCTGATATCAAGACGCAATTTCGCAGGCATGTGTCGGCCTGTCAAGAATGTGTTTTGCCGCGAGTGTAGGTCTTGTCGGGCAGGACCAGACTCCTGCAGAGTGGTTTTGCTGTAAGCAAGAGTGGCCAAGTAATCAAGCAGAGATTCCTCAATCTTGGGTGGTGCTTAACATTCCCTCACAGGGTCCGGTAGCTTCTCTGATTAAGTCTCTGTCAGCGATGTAAATGATCGATGCACAACTCATGGCTGAGTCTGGTGATTCGATTACTGCGTTTCCAACGAGTTCAAGAACAGTCTCATTCCCATTCTCATCTGTATAAAACAGTAGAGTATCGCTGCTTCCCTTTACTAGAGTTCCATCTTCATCCAGCTGCTGCTGATAATTTACAGGAGAACCATAAACGGTGACCCTGGTTAGTTTATTTGTTGAAGCGATATATTCGAATACTGCTTCGTTACCAAGGATCTCTAAAGTGCCTTGTGTCACTTTAACATTTTCTGTCATGGTCAATAACCTGGTATCTCCCTCGATGCTCATGGTTGAGTCACCATCGGCACTCCACAGAACACTTTGATCCTTATCCGATTCCAGAGAAATACTAGTCCCCGCCATGACTATTGCCGCCGTCACGACAAAAACTTTGCCGCGATTAATCCAAAATCTTCTCATAACTGCCTCTATTGTCTTGGTGGAACACTATTTCGTCCATTGTTAAATCAGCAAACATACCTGTAGACGTTTGTTGTAGGTTTGTAGTTACAAGGGTTACAAGCTGATCTGTCTCCAGAGTCTCAAGTAGCGGATTCAGAGATAGAAATTCAGTAGTAAGTACTGTCCGATTACCATACTCATCGAGGCTATAGGCTTCGACATCACCCAGCAATTCAATAGTGCGGGATGCTGTATCGCTCTCATTTGAAGCCGCTGAGATTCTGCCCGAATCGGCTATGATATTCCAGTGGGATGCACCCTGCTGAAAAAGTCGAATATAGGGCTTTTCCAATTCAGTTTGATCATCATTGAAGTGGACTTGGCTCTCGGCCTGCAGAGTATAGTTAATCGACCCGTCAGCATCATATAGTACGGTGTTGATACCTTCCGAATAAGCATCATAGTCAAGAAGTATCAGGTTTTCTTGCGATTCGGAATCATTACCAACGGAGTCGAAGCTACCGATGCCGGTAAATAGCACTATGGCAATTACGCTGGGAATTAGGAATAACGAAAGGCGTTGCATGGTAGCCAACCTGGTAAAGTTAAGTGACAGCTTAACATGAAAGCAGCTTATTCCTGGAGCCCCGTAAAAAGAGCGCGGAATTAATCAGGCAGAAATTGCTGGTAGTTACCTTGTGCTGAAATAATAAAATCCGTGATTTCTCGCACTGCGCCATTGCCACCTTGGTGTTGGGTGATGGCGTGCACTGCAGCTTTCACATCGTCATGACCTAGAGGCACTGTAAAACTCAAGCCGACAGCATTCAGCACAGGTAAATCTGGAAAATCATCGCCTGCATACGCGATCTGTTCGAATTGCAAATTTTTGCTTAATGCTATCTCATTGAGAGCACTCAGTTTATCTTCTCGACCCTGGTAAAGCAGCTCGATACCCAGGTCTCCGGCGCGTTTTTCTACCCCAGTAGAGCTACGTCCGGTAATAATGCCCACCTCCACACTAGTGCTCATGAGCATCTTGATGCCGTGTCCGTCAAGGGTATGGAAAGCCTTACTCTCTTCGCCAGAATTCGAAAAATAGAGCTTACCGTCAGTTAATATGCCATCCACATCCAGAAGCAGTAGCCTGATGTTACGGGCACTGGCTTCTACTGCTGTAGAGTCATAGTTGAAAATCATGGTAGAAGCTCAGACCACATTCGCCTGTAACAAGTCATGCATCTTGACGATTCCCGTGAGCTTAGATTGCTCATCTTGTACGATAAGCACGTAGACGTTTGAATCTTGCATAAGTTTGGCGGCCTCGACAGCGAGTGCTCTGCTGTCGATGAATTTGTAATTTGAGGACATTACATCCTTTATTCTAGTTTCTTGAATGTCTCTTCCTGAATCGATAACCCTGCGCAAATCGCCGTCTGTAAATACACCAACCAGCTGACCGGTATCATCTACTACCGTAGTTAAACCAAATCCTTTTTCGCTCATTTCTAGAAGGGCGTCAGTAAGAGCCGTTTCGGCTGTAACCCTGGGAATTTCTGCTCCGGTATGCATTACATCTTTCACCTTAACCAGGAGTCTGCGGCCAAGCTGTCCACCGGGGTGAGAGACGGCAAAATCATCTCTTGTAAAGCCACGCGCTTCCAGCAAAGCCATCGCCAATGCATCTCCCATTACCAGTGCAACGGTAGTGCTGGATGTAGGAGCCAGGCCAAGCGGGCAAGCTTCCTCTGCCACATTTACGTCAAGGTTACAGGTAGCAGCAGCGGCGAGTTCGGACTGCTTGTCGCCTGTCATGGTGATCAGGGGGATACCTTTTCTTTTCAGTACCGGTAGTAAGGCAGTAATCTCTTCAGTTGTACCTGAATTAGAAATGGCCAGCATTACATCATCACTGGTAATCATGCCGATATCGCCGTGACTGGCTTCGGCTGGGTGTACATACATCGCAGTTGTGCCCGTGCTTGCCAGAGTAGCGGCAATTTTCTTGCCAATATGTCCGGATTTACCCATTCCGGTAACTACGACACGACCGGTGGATTCCAGAACCAATCGGCAGGCGTTCTCAAACTCGACATCGATGCGGGATAGCAACTCATTTACAGCTTTCTTTTCGATTTCTATAGTTCGAAGTGCGCTGTTTATCAGGGTTGAATCAGTATTCATGATTGACTTACTTATAAGCTTGAGCTGTCAGAGTAGTTTTATATCTGAACCAACATTAACGTAAACCAGCTGCAGTAAATTAACAAGAAGATGAATCCACTCAGGCGCCCGATCATCTTGTGCTGTTTTATTCCTCGATAACAGAAAAACGCCAGCAATACTGTAAGTAGCAGGACCATAACATAGTCACGATTTAATAAAGAAGATTCGATTGGTCCGGCACTGAATAGGCCAGGGAAGGGGAGCACTGCTAATAGGTTTAGTATATTCGACCCAACAATATTACCGATGGCCAGATCGTGGTGACCTTTTAATACACAAGTAACCGACAAGGCGAGCTCCGGCAAACTGGTGCCTAAGGCTACTATGGTTAATCCGATAATAGCGGCCGATACATTGAGGCGTTCAGCAATCGATGTCGCTGCCTCCACCAGCGCCATGGCGCTTAAAATTAGCAATGCCAATCCCAAAAAAAGATATGCTACTGCCTGCAGATTATTTGCCGCAGCCAATTCTGAATCTGCTATTTCCGGAACCGCTCCGGTGCGGACTCTTTGCCTGAACAATCGATATCCGAAAAAGGCAGTGATCCCAATTAGGATAGCAGCATCGAAAAAGCCCATGTACAGGTCGAACATGAGAGCGCCGGTGACCAGTGTGACGAGTAGTAAGGCAGGGATTTCTTTGTCGATCAATGAGTCGGGTGGCTTAAGCGGGCTGATGATGGCAGCTACTCCTAAGGCAACACCCACGTTAAACAAGTTGGAGCCGAGGGCGTTACCGATTGCCAATTCGGGTTTATTATTTAAAGCGGAAACAGCGGAGGAAAATATTTCAGGAGCAGACGTGCCAAATGCAACTATGGTTAGTCCTATCATCAGGGGAGAGACGCCCAAGTTGCGCGCCAATGCTGACGCACCGAACATAAACTTGTCCGCCCCCCAGATTAGTCCAATAAATCCAAGGACGATAAAAACCGTATCGAACATAGTTGATGAATTCTAAGTGCTGGCGTTGAAGCGAACAATTAGAAGGGTCTTTGACCTTCATTGCAAGTAATAATTTATCGCAGTAAGCAATTCATGTAAACTGGCCTCCCTCAGCCATGGTTCAGACCAGGTTAAGGTCGGATCTGCACTAATTACAGGGAATCAACAAGCCGGCAAAAGCGAGAAAGAGAGAGAAAAGAGAGAAAATGAGATTAAAGCCTTTTTCCCTGCCAGCGAGACAAGCATGATTGTGGACCAAAAGTAGAGATAACCATATGAAATTATTGAAAAAACTCCTGGTGACATGGTTCCTGGTCTTGACCATGCCGAGCCTGATTCATGGGCAGGAATTGACGGCTGTAGAAACAGCCGAACGGGGTGTGGAATCCCTTCTGCAAGCTGTTGCCGAATCCAGGGATTTCTTCCTGACAGACAGAGATCGCTACTTCTTGCGAGTCGAAGAAGTGCTAGATAGTTTTGTCGATTTCAATGCGGTCGCCGAAGTGGTTATGTCGCGCTACGTAGTTTCGGCGAATGCAGAGCAGAAGCAGCGCTTTGCCGACATCCTGAAGACAACCCTGACTAGATTCTATGGAGCCTCATTAGTTTCTTACGATGGTGAGGAATTGGTATTTCTTCCTCCGAGTAATCCAAATGCCGATCCAAGAGCCGATACAGTGGTTGGAATGGAATTACGCAGTAGCGATAATAATCTGCGACTACAGTACCAGATGTTCCTCAATGAGAACGATGAATGGAAGCTGAAGAATCTGAGCCTTGCCGGCATCAATCTTGGGCGGCAGTACTTTACTCAGTTCTCTGCGCTTATGACCCAACACGAAAACGATATCAATCTGGTCCTGGATAACTGGAAATAGAAGGGGGAAGTACTTGGACTGTGACCAGATAAGGGAATTGTTGGCGGCGGCATTGCCAGATTGTAATATCACAGTAGAGGGCGGGGATGGTAAGTATCTCGTTACGGCAGTCGGTGATGTCTTTGATGGACTCAACGCAGTCAAGCGACAACAGACTATTTATCAGATTCTCAATCCACACATCGTCAGTGGCGCTATTCATGCCGTCACTATGCAGTTGATGACTGAAGCAGAGCACAGCGTAGCTTAACGTGTCAGTCCACAGCAAAATCCGAAATGGATAAATTAATCATTAAAGGAGGCGTGAGCCTCAAAGGTGAGATTAGAATTGCGGGAGCTAAGAATTCGGCTCTGCCGATTCTGGCGTCCACATTGCTAACTCATGAAACGGTGCAGATTTGTAACTTACCGCATCTTTACGACATTACCACCATGATTGAGCTGCTTGGTTGTATGGGGGTTCAGCCGATTATTGATGAAAAACTAAATGTCGAAGTAAATAGCAGCACAATACAGCATTTTAGTGCACCTTATGAATTGGTGAAAACAATGCGGGCATCGATCCTGGTGCTAGGACCATTGCTAACCCGCTATGGGAAAGCCGAGGTTGCACTTCCAGGAGGCTGTGCGATTGGCAGTCGACCTGTGAATTTGCATATTAGTGCTTTGCAGGCACTGGGTGCCGATATCGTCGTAGAGGACGGATACATAAAGGCTTCGGTCGATGGTAAGTTGCGGGGTGCGCATATTTTCATGGATCTGGTAACGGTAACTGGTACTGAAAATGTGATGATGGCTGCTACGCTCGCGAAGGGTCAAACCATAATCGAGAACGCCGCCCGGGAACCTGAGGTTGTGGATCTCGCGAACTGTCTGGTCAAGATGGGCGCTGAAATTTCAGGGCAGGGTACAGACACAATAGTGATCGATGGTGTAGAAAATCTTAAGGGATGCAGTTACTCGGTAATGCCAGATCGTATTGAAACAGGTACCTATTTGATTGCAGCAGCGGCAACCCGTGGACATATTAAGGTCAAAGACACCAGGCCGGACATTCTGGAATCTGTGCTTAGCAAGCTCGAGCAAGTAGGTGCAGAGATCAAAGTTGGGGAGAACTGGATCGAACTCGACATGCACGATAAGCGTCCTAATGCAGTTTCACTACGTACTGCGCCGTATCCCGCATTTCCAACAGATATGCAGGCTCAATTTACTGCCTTGAATTCAGTGGCCAACGGTACGGGATCGATTACAGAAACCGTGTTCGAAAATCGATTCATGCATGTACACGAGATTAACCGTATGGGGGCATCAATTCGCGTGGAGGGAAATACCGTGATAGTGGATGG
>DMJN01000034.1 GCA_003451715.1 Gammaproteobacteria bacterium
GGGCTGGGTGCCGCTAAAAGCGCAGGATTATACTCCTTTCTCCCTGAGCTGTGCAGGATTCCTGCTAGCAAATGATGGCTTTCTGCCAGTCAGGCAATGATAGAGTCGACCGTGGGAAGGCAGCTTGGTCTGAGATTTATCGGTTGTCTCGCCGGGCTCGCAGACCCTTCAATCCCTTTCGAAACAGGATGTTTGCCAGCGCAATCAGACTGATGATGACGACGCCCTGGCCAATGAGGGCATTCATGACTGAAACCGTGTCGGGTCGACTCGAGATGAGCACTAAATTGACAAGCGTGGCCGCAGCCATGATTCCCAACAACGTAGCAGCTCCGAGCTGCAATATGGCGACAAGCTTGTCCATCGCCGAATTATAGCACTAAGCAGACTCTTGCAGTTTATGAAATGACAGAAAGCGTTGCAGGCCTTCAGCTCCAATAAAATGACTCAGGGCCAATACTCGCTCCAATAGAGCGGCAACGAATCTGAGTTTGATTGGCAGTCGACAGGGATTAGTCATTTTGTGGATACTGCTTTACCAGTTCGTTTTCGTGTCGCCAGGCTTTGTAAAGTGCCAGCAATCCAGGTGCGGTATAGCCCTGGTTGCGGTTCGCATGTCCCAGTTTAAACAGCGTTCTGTACTGCCGTAATAGCGTCGATATGGCATCCCACAAGCCGGCGTTGCGATCCCAGATATTTATGGATTCGGCACTGGCACCGTTTATCTCAATGATTTCGAAATCCTGCCCCAGTTGCAGGCTTTCAACATCCTTGAACTTCACGTCGAGGCGGCCGTAATTGAAACCAGGGATATCATCGAAAATTCGATCCAGTGATTTGAGCAGTTGCTCATTGATCAGGTGGTTGGCATCTCGGAATATCGCTCCACGACTATGACTGGCAGCGAAGATCAACCTGAATACCTGTCCTTCCGGAACTGGCTCCTGCCATTTGTCGGCGTGTCGGTTGCGATATAAATGGTGCAATTCACCCGCCCTGGGATCCTGCGCCACCAGTTCTGCCAGTGTGCTCACGCCATCACCTACCACATAGGGCATGTACTTCAATGTAATCGATGTAATCTCACCGGTTGCCTGGCCCGGATGCCGAACATAGAACACACCTGCTTCGGCATGCCAGTCACTGAGTCGCTGAAACAGTATCCCTCCCCCGCTTGGAAAACTCTTCAGGTAATCCTGCAGCTCACTCTCACTCTTTAGAAGTTTTACGCCTACGCCTCGACAACCGAGTTCTGGTTTGCCGACAATCGGCAAATCGAAACCAGATGATCTGAGGGCGACCAACACGTCAGTAGTCTGCGTGTCCACATCGACGTCACTCACTTCATATGCCATCCAGGGTAATATCCATTTTCGTGCTTTATCACCAGCTGCCTCGAATGTCTCTGACTTAGACGTGCCCACCATACCCGACAGTGAGATTGCCGGATTCGCAATGAGTGGCAGACTGAGGCTTCGGTAACGAATCGCCAGCAAAATCCATTGCAGTACAACGGGAATATACATCAGCCACATCGGCCAGAACTCGAAGAACGATGTGGTACGGCCACTCAAGTCAAGCGGTGGCATACCAGGTTGTACGCGATGGGAAGTTTCCTGTGGCGGAGTATTCAAGACTGTATTGGCGAATTGCATCGCTCACTAGACCGATAGAAGCTATTTATTATTGCACCCCCGGATGCGTGTCTCAATCGGCGACACAGATGACTGTGCTATTATCTGCCGAAATTCATCACCGGATTTAAAAGACTTGGCCTAATATGCTGGGAAAAATTCTTCTCACGATGGCGGTTATTGGCGTCGCCTATTTCATATTGCGAAAACGCCAAATCGCAGAAAGCGGAAACCAGCAGCCTCTAGCCCGCAAATCGCCGACCGCTGACAAGAGCACAGCAGCCGGAAAAACTGTCTCCACCGTTGATCAGGAGGAGGCTGATGACAGCCTGGCGGCAGATTTACGTATTGGAGCCTATCTGTTCCTGGTCTTGATGGTGGGCCTGGGAGCCGCACTCTATTATTTCCGCTGGCAGGATGACCACAGGATACTCACCGTCAACCTGCATAGAGATAGCCAGGCCACACCGGTCACCTATGAGGTCTACAAGTACCAGCTGGACCAGCGCAGCTTTGTCACCGTCGAAGGAACGACCGTCACCGTTGCCGGAGATGAACGCATGGAGGTCATTGGACTGGAGGACTAGTGGACACTAAAACGGCTATCGCACGCTTGCTCAAATCCGCTAAAGCATCTTCATCAAGCGCTGCATAGTCAGTAATTTTAGCGCGCATCGAGGGCGCCCAGAAGCGTCTCATGTGATCGGCGACCCGTGCAGCATCCTGCTCCTCACTATCCCCCCGCGCCAGGTTGACAGAGATTTGATTGAGCATTTTTATCAGGTGTTTCAATTCGGCATCAATCATCGTTACACCTGTGTGAGTCGCTGTGAATTAGTATAAACAACATGCCGGCCAGCTCTGGAAAACCCAACCAGACAGATGTTTGCCTGTTGGGCTACCTCCAATGCCATGGTGGTCGGTGCGGAGACCGCTACGACCACGGACATTCCCGCCATGGCAGCCTTCTGCACAATCTCGTAACTGGCGCGACTGGAAATCAGAAGGAATCCTGCAGTGGTCGACACGCCTTCCTGGCATATCCTGCCTACCAGTTTATCGAGCGCATTGTGCCGGCCCACATCTTCACAGAGTTGCATGATAGTACCATCGGCATCACACCAGGCTGCACCATGTACAGCACCGGTTACCGACTGGATGGGTTGATTGTCGGACAGTGCCAGGGTCGCATGCTGGATTGCCGCGTGGGAGATTACGCAATCGCCTGCCACAGGTTTCACAGGAAGGCGAATCTGCTGCAGGGATTCCGCACCACAGATGCCACAGCCAGTACGCCCGGCGAGGCTGCGACGCCTGTCTTTCAGCACAGTAAAACATTGATTGGAAACGGATATCTTGACCTCGATTCCAAGCGCACCGGGTATCAGTTGCAGGTCATAAATATCCTGACTGCTATCGATGATGCCTTCGGTCAGGCTGAAACCAATGGCAAAGGCTTCCAGGTCCGTGGGGGTGACCATCATTACGGCGTGGGAGAGGTCGTTGTATACCAGCGCTACCGCTGTTTCCTCGGCAATCTTGTCGGTAACGGTCTGCACATCGACCTGACTGCCTGCCGCGGAATGCCGGTGGGCCGCCCATACATCGACTGAAGCCTCAGCGATACCCGGCTCGGAAGTTGATTGTTCGTCTTCCGCCGCTGCTGCGGCGTCATTCTCCGGGCTCTGTCTCTTATCCATGTTCTCCACGATACTGTCGACGTCAGGATTTAGCCCGATCCAGCAGGCTCAGTTGCTGTTCTGAGAACACTTCATGCCTGGCCTGCCAATCGGAGAGGCCCGAGACTTTACTCACCTGTACTGCGGTGACCTTGAACTCGGGGCAATTTGTGGCCCAGTCGGAGTTATCCGTGGTAATGACATTGGCACCGCTTTCCGGATGATGAAAGGTCGTATACACGACGCCGGGTTGTACGCGGTCGGTGATGTCAGCCTTGAGTACAGTATCCCCCACACGACTGTGCAGTCGAACGCTGTCACCGTGGTTGATGCCTCTCTCTTCGGCATCATGTGGATGAATTTCCAACACATCCGCGGCGTGCCAACTCATGTTTTCAGTGCGTCGTGTCTGGGCACCAACATTGTATTGTGACAGGATGCGCCCGGTGGTGAGTAACAGGGGAAAGCGCCGATTCACTTTCTCATCCGTGGCGACAAATTCCGTGATAGCAAAATAGCCCTGCCCCCTGACAAACTCATTCACATGCATGGTGGGAGTCCCGGAAGGCGCAGCGTCATTGCACGGCCATTGAATCGAGCCTTGCTCCTCCAAACGATCGTAACTCACTCCCTGAAAGGTCGGTGTCAGGGCGGCGATCTCATCCATGATGTCGGAAGGATGGTGGTAGTCCATGGGATAACCCAATGCATTCGACAGGGCCATCGTGGCTTCCCAATCGGCTTTGCCACTGATTGGCGCCATTACTTTTCGTACCCGCGAGATACGACGCTCGGCATTGGTGAAAGTACCGTCTTTTTCGAGGAATGAGGCTCCCGGCAGAAACACATGGGCAAATTTTGCAGTCTCGTTAAGAAAGATATCCTGAATGATCAGACAATCCAGCTTGCGTAATGCCGTTTCCACATGTTGGGTGTTAGGTTCTGACTGGGCAATGTCTTCGCCCTGACAATACAGGCCCTTGAAGTGACCCGCTGCTGCGGCATCGAGCATATTGGGAGTACGCATGCCGGGTTCGCTATCGACCTGTACACCCCAGCATTCTTCAAAAGGCTGGCGCACACTATCGATAGAGACGTGTCGATAGCCCGGGAGTTCATGGGGAAATGAGCCCATGTCGCAGGAACCCTGCACGTTGTTCTGCCCTCGGAGCGGATTCACACCGACCCCTTCCCGCCCGATATTACCGGTGAGCATGGCCAGGTTGGCGATGCCCATCACCATGGTGGAGCCCTGACTGTGTTCCGTGACGCCCAATCCGTAATAGATGGCGGCATTCTCG
>DMJN01000282.1:0-2974 GCA_003451715.1 Gammaproteobacteria bacterium
TAAGTCTGGCCGGTATGGACGCGATTAGTGGTAAACAGGCCATTGTCGAAGAGGATAATATTGCCGGCCCCGGGTGTGCCCTTCTCAATCATCTCCGGCTCGTGGGAATGAGACATGCCACCGTTATAGTCATGAGTCCCTTCCCATACGACCTGTTTGCTGTTCTTGTCAATGATGTACATGGCGTTGATATTTCTGGCATTGAGGAGAATATTGCCTGGCTTGAAGCGTTCGTCTCCTGCGTCATACCACTTATTCTCTGGAAGTGGCGCCATGGAATTAACATGCAACCAGTCACCCTCGGGCGTGGCCGGCGACCAGCGATTCAGGTCGAGGTGGTTATAGGCGTGCCATTCCCACACGACCTCACCCTCCGTATTGACCTCGTACAGATCTGCACTTTGCTGCGCCTCTTCACTGCCCCGATTGCGCTCACCCCACCATTGGGTGGCGGGCTGGTCGCTGACTCGTTGCTGAAACTCCGCAGGCATCGGGTCATGGGCCACCAGCAACTTATTACCGTTGGCCAGCACACGCATATCATTGACTGAGCCAATACCCTCGTGGGTCCAGACGATATTGCCATCCCAGTCATACTCGATGATGCGGCGATTATTACCCACAGTAACCAGGTTGCCATTTGGCAGTAATCGGCTGCGTTTATTGAAATAGGGTTCGACCTGCCAGGCGTGTACTACGTTGCCATTCATATCGATCAGGCGCACATCGTCGGGCACAACGCCCTGCGCGCGCACCGCAGCATCCGGGTGGTTGCCCACGTTGTTGTGGTCAGAGACGAGAATATAACTGCCGTATGCCTGCTCAGGATAGTAGATCGTAGTGCCCGTGGGAAACACGGTGGGAGCAGAAAACAGCATCAATGCCGGCGAGCTGAACAGCAGTACTCCAGATGTAAGACATATCAGTATTCTGTTCATGCTGGATTACCTCTTCCAATTACTGGTATAGGGTTCTGGCAGTCCCTACCGACTGATTGCTTATTCGAAACGAATTGAATGCCCCTTAACCCAGGTCGGCTAGTATCTTGGACCTGAGCCTTTCTATTTCACGTCCGTCTGGTCTAACCTGGGTAACTCCGCTGACGTCGATCGCTTCGATCTGTGCACGTAGCGGGCTGGCTTTTTCCTCCATGACATCGAGAGCCGACAAGGCCATCATCGGGATGAATATTTCGTTACCATCCACTTCGATCAATTGGGAAAAGGTCGCCAGCGCTGCCTCCAGATCCGCGGCGTCGCCGTACATGCCCAGTGCCTCGGCTGCGGCCACCCGTACGGCCGCTGCCGAATCGGCCAGTGCGGCATATAATTGATTACGGCCCGCGTTGATCCCCTCTTCCCCGCGCATGAGCAGACCCAAGGCAGCCCAGTAACGTACAGCGCTGTCGGCATCATTAAAGGCAGCTAACAATTCGGTCATCACTTCTGGATTGAGTGAAGAGGCCAAATCTGCCATCGAGGCGATGCGTTCCAGTGGGTAGCGATCCCGATCACGGGCAGTTTCATAAGGAGTTGATCCAAGCGAGCGATTGCGAATTTCGTTTTCCGGCAATAAACCAATATCGCTGGCTTGTAGAATCCAGTCCTGTTGCACCTGTCTTAATTCCGCCAGTTTTGATTGCTGAGCCGGTGAGTCCACCAGATTGTCGACCTCATCAACATCGGTTTGCAGGTCATACAATTCCTCGGGAGGCTTAGGTTCCCAGAATTTGCGCTGCGCCTCATTCAGGCGGCCTTCATCGTACAGGCGCTTCCACACCTGGGTGGCCTGGGTCTGAAACATGTAGTCCAGGTACTGGCCGTAGATGCGATGGGGCATGTACTGGCGCATGTACAGATAGCGCCCGTCAGTCACCGATCGGGCCAGATCGTAGCGCTCATCCATGCGTCCTCGAAACCCCACCATATAAGGCTTCGGGGCTTGCTGAAAAGATCCGGCGAAGGCTCTACCTTGCATGTAAGACGGTGGCTCGACAGCGGCCAGGCTCAGTACCGTGGGTGCCAGGCCCATGAAATCCACCAGCCGATCAGACTGCATGCCGGGAGCGTATTCGGCAGGCGCAAGCCGACGCCACTTGTCAGGAAAATACACGATCATCGGTACATGCAGGCCGGAGTTGTAAGGCCAACGCTTACTGCGCGGGATGCCGGAGCCGTGATCGGAATAGAAGAACACGATCGTGTCTTCTGCCACGCCCGCTTCATCTAGCTCGTTCAGGCGCTTGGCTACAACCGCATCGAGTTGGGTGATGCGATCATAGTATTGCGCCCAGTTGGACCTTACCTCAGGGGTGTCAGGCTGATAGGCCGGCACCCTTACGCCAGCCGGGTCATGGATTGTATTGGCATCGGGCGCTCGAATCTGGCTCTCATGGGTCATGGTGTAGTTGAAGACAGCGAAGAACGGCTGCCCACTGGGGCGATTCAGCCAGTGACCCTACTGGCTCGAGTCATTCCACACGCCGTCCGGTTTGATGAGGTTATAGTCTTCCTTGCTGTTGTTGCTGCAGTAATAGCCGGCCTCGCGCAGGTACTGCGGATACATCTTCATAGAGGAAGGCATCGCAACCAGCGAGCGCATGTGTTCCGCCCCGAGGCTGGGCGCATACACGCCGGTGACAAGAGTAGTGGGCGCTGCCGCGCAAACTGGCGCCGTAGACCAGGCCCGCTTGAACAGCATGCCCCGCTCCGCTAACAAATCCAGGTTGGGCGTATCGGCATAGAGATCCTCATAACAACCAAGATGGGGTCCATGATCTTCGCTGGTGATCCAGAGAATATTGGGCTTATCGGCTTCGGCGGCATGGGAATTTCCAGTTAGCCACAGCCAGAAGGAAGCCAGGGAGGATTTCTGTATGAACTTTCTTCGATCCATTTAATCTATTTTACCCGTTCAAGGACAAATCTTTCCTACCCCACTAGCTCCTAATCCTTGTTTCTTGTTTCTTGTTTCT
>DMJN01000282.1:3289-18958 GCA_003451715.1 Gammaproteobacteria bacterium
GTTTCTTGTTTCTTGTTTCTTGTCTCTTGTCTCTTGTCTCTTGTCTCTTGCTCACGCTCCCGCATACCAATGAAAGTCAAAATCAGAATTAAGCCCGCCGGTACCTCTACCAAAACCATCCATGTTAGAAACTACCCGTATGGACTTCACGAATTTGATCTGTTTATAACCACAATGACGCTCCACCCTCAACCTCACCGGTGCGCCATGACCCAGAGGTAACTCTTTTCCATTCATCCCATAAGCAAGAATGGTCTGCGGGTGCACAGCATCGAACATGTCATAGCCCTCGTACCAACCACCGTAGGCATCGATGAGCACATAGCGGGCCTCAGGTGTCACACCGCCAGCAGCTTCGAGCACATTCAGCAGCGGTGCGCCGGTCCATTGGGCGATGGCAGACCAGCCCTGTTCACAGATATGGTTCGTGATCTGGGTACGCCGGGGCAGACGTTTCAGGTCTTCCAGTGAAAGAGACGTGGGCCGGTTTACCATACCAGTGACCGGCAGTTGCCAATCCGCATAATTTCCTCGTCGCAGCCGCTGATATTCTTCGTCTTCGGGATTGCTCTGATTCCAGATGGGGAAGTTCTTGGTGATCTCGCTAGCATCGTGTTCCTGCACCAGTTGTTGCCCGGAAAGCAACAGGCGCTGCGAGGCCATGGTCAGAACGTCAGCCACACCCATCAGACCATCTCTTACCACCGGTGGCTTATAGAGAACGGTATCGCATCCAGTAAGCAGCAATCCGCCTACTGCCCCGGCGCGGGTAATGAACTTGCGGCGTGATAATGTTTCAGGATTGGGTTTTTTCATTTCTCAATCTCCTTCGGCACTTTCCGTTAGTACCACGTACCTGCCAGTGATCATCGAACGAACTTGATTTACAGCACCGGCAACCAATACTTCGATCAAGTGAACAACTACAAATAGTAACAACAACACGGTACAGATGACATGCAGGGTTCGTGCACTTTGTCGCCCCCCGAACAGGTCGATTAACTCGGGCGAGATAGCGGTAAAGGCGGGCATTTGTGCAAAACCGCTGACAATCATGAAAGGGAATAACACAAACAACACCAGCAGGTAAGAGATTTTCTGAAGCACACCGTACTGCCGGGCCGCTGTACCTGTCGGCGCACGAAATCGCAAATGATTCTTCATATCTGCTTTGAGATACTTAACCGATAGTTCTTCACGACGCGGCAGCATTTTACTGTAGAAACGCTTCTGCCAGAGATTCCATCCCAAGTAGATCAGCCCATTAATGACAAATACCCAGGCAAACAGATAGTGATAATTTCTGCCCCAGCGCCGGTTGCCCAGTGCATCCGCTTCTTCCCAGGAGAGTCCCCAATCAGACAGTTTAAAGACGGCATCATAGCCCTGGAAACCAACCTTCCCCCAATAAAGCTCGGGAAATTGCAGGAAGATCATGAGGCCACTCAGCAACAGGTAGACAAAGCAGAGCACATTGATCCAATGACAGATTCGGGCATTGTAGCTGTGTCGATGAACCCAGTGCCTGGTTTGCTGGATTGCTGAATCATTTTCCAAGTTGTATCACCACCTATATGTACCCTGCCAACTTGATTAGGCCTGGAGAGAGTTTGCCACCAATGCCTATTTCCTTCGCTCTCCCTTTCTGCGATCGGATATTCTGCGATCCTTCCCCTGGTGCTCTTCAGATGTCAGCTTATTGATCCTACGTTCGCTGCGTCTTCGACCCTGTTCTCTTTGCTCTCGTTTATCCATTGCTTACTCCTGAACGCACTGTCAACCTACATAAAAGAAACCAATTTGAACAGATCTATTTTTACATAGGGATCAGCCTGACAATTTGGCCGCCCGAGCCATGCTCCAGCAATAGGTAAATATCACCGTCAAATCCCGCTTCGATATCACGAATGCGGCCGAAGCCCTCTATTAGAGTCTCTCGATGCACCAGTGTATTATTCTCGATCACGAAACGAAACAGGCTACGTGCCTTTAGTGAACCCACCAGGAAATCTCCCTCCCATTCAGGAAATTTTTCACTGTCTGAAATAATAAAACTGGACACGGCAGGAGAAGGTGTCAGATCCACCACCGGCTGCTCAATATCGGGCAATTCGAATGCGATACCCAATTCCCTGCCGTACTCCACGGGCGTACCATCGTAGTCCATGCCCAGGGAATAGAGCGGCCAACCGTAGTTGCGGCCCGGCAGCAGCAGGTTGACCTCGTCCCCACCGCGAGGCCCGTGTTCTGTCCCCCATAACTGCCCGGCCTGAGTATCAAACTCCAGCCCCTGGGGACTGCGATGACCGAAAGTAAAGATGCTTCGATAGACATCATCGCGATCGGCAAAGGGATTGTCCTGTGGAATGCTGCCGTCATCATTAACCCTGTGAATCTTGCCCCAGGGTGTGGATAGATCTTGTATGCCACGGGGGTTGCCTTTCATCCCTATACTGAAATAGACACGGCCGAAATTGTCGAAGGCAACCCGGCCGCCGGCGGCCACGTCGCCTGCGAGTCCGTAATGCTCCGCTTGAGCTTGCCAGATAATTTCCTCGTCCTGCCACTCACCCCCTTCAATCCTGCCGCGTACCAGTTTGTTCATGGACACCGGGCGATCTATTTCCCTGCTCAGCTCATTACAATCCTCACAGCGATCACTAAAGTAGAGGTATACCCAATTGTTCTGGGCGTAGTTCGGATGCAGCACGGTATCGAACATCCACCCCATGCCTCTTTCTATATCCAGGCGTGTCTCCAGTCGGTAGATATCGTCATAAGCCTTGGGGGTACCACGAATCAGCTCCGACTGCTCCCCGTCCGGGCTGATGATGCTGACACCCTGGGTTTTCTCTGTCAGTAACAGGCGGCCATCGGGTAAGGGTTCGATAGAGAAGGGCAGTGGATTCAGGTCACTGATGAGAGTCTCCAGTCGGAAATTATGAAGCTCACTCTCGATTTCATCTTCTGGCACCGTGAGGGGCATTTCGAAATTTGAAGTCACATAGCCCATGTTGGCGCGCGTCTCCAGAATATACATTGCGATGCCACGAATCTGTATCGGAGTAAAGATATCCCGCCAGGTAGGCATTCCCGAGTCCTCATACCCGCTACTGATATTGGTAATCAACTCATCCATGGATTCGCCATGGCGCAGCGTGCCTCGCAGTGGTGTACCCTGTGCCGCTCCTTCCAGATTCTCACCATGGCACACCGCACAGTTGTCCTGGAACATCCGCATGGAATCGGTAACACCGGAGTACGCTTCAGCCTGCGGGAAGGCATTCACTGGGATTATTAGAATAGCGGGAAGTACTAATAGGGAAATTTTATAGGGCAGATTCATCATTTTTTTCCCTGTTGACTTAGGATTAGGGATAGATCTGTTATTCAGTGACTCGAGATGAGATTTACAAAGAACCGAATACCTGGAAGATAATAAATCTATCCCAGAATAGCTACTCAGTGGCACCCACCGACTCAAGGAAAGAGACGACCGATGCATAGCGGCGTTGTCTGGCAAAGGTCAGCGCAGTCTGTCCCTCGGCATTCACCGCGTTGATATCGGCCCCGGCTTGCACGGCAAGCATTACCGAATCGAGTACCAGGGATTGTTGGTCCTGCAGTTGGCCGGCACGGCGCTCCGGAGTACCCCAGCTGACGCGCAGGCGAGCATGACCCATGCCCAGTGCGGCCATGACCAGATTTATCGCACCTTCATCGGCAATATAAGGCTCACCGAGACGCTGTGCCGGGTAACTCATATTGTTAACTGTCAGTGGATCTGCACCTGCCTCTAACAAGGCTTCCATGATCAGGGGTTCGGAGAATCTTGCTGCAAGCCAGAGAGGTGTAGACCCGAGCAAGGCATCGTGAAAGTTATAGTCCGTGGCCTGGCGTCGCACGGGAGTCGGTTTCTCGAGAATCGCCTCCACATTCGCACCATAGCTCAACAACACCTTTACGGCATCGAGGTTGCCACGTTGTACGGCGGCATGCAGAGCAGTGTGGCCGCTGACGTTCGATTCGGCGTCGGCACCATTCTGTAATAGATAGTCCAGCAATTCGGCATTGCCTCCGTGTACTGCCATGATGGCCGGGCTGGTCCCGAAGGCTGATACGCCATTTATATCGCTGCCCGCTTCGACGAGTAATTGAGCCGAGCGCAAATCACCGGAGCGCGCGGCAAAAATCAAAGCCGTATTGCCGCCCTGCTCGATCCAGTACTTGTAGTCTGGATGGCTGTCCTGTTCCTTCTCCGATTTCACATATTGGCTACGCACCAATGATCGGACATCCACGTCGGCACCGAACTCTAACAGTGCTTCTACGGCACTGGAGTGTCCCCTGGCAGCAGCCCACATCAGGGCGGTCTGTTCTCGGGTTACGGCAGCGTTGGGATCGGCACCGGCGGCGAGCAAGGCACGGACCACGTCGCCATTACCACTCTGAGCCGCCGTCATGACGATGGTCTCGCCGGAGAGCAAGGGAATAGAAGGATCTGCACCGGCCTGTAATAAGACCTCCGCCAGGTTGGCATTGCCATTTTCAGCGGCCAACCATAAAGCAGTTACACCCAGGTCGGTTACCGCATTCACGTCAGCGCCGGCGTCGAGTAATAAACGTGTACTAGCCAGGCTGTCATGGTAACTGGACCAGTGCAGAGCGGTAGTGCCGTCCCCGTAAACAACGTTGGGATTCAAACCGTCTTCGAGCAGGATTTCCAACTCTACCCACTTGGCATCCTTAGCCAGACTGACCAGTGCCGGTATATTCTGGGCACATGCCTGTGCCGCCAGGAAGCAGAGAATTGGGGCTAGAGTGAATAGGCAGTGGTTTTTCTTGGATGACTTCATGAATGCTATGTCCAGCTGAGACTAGTGTGTCTTTATTCTGATCCTTAAGCTGTGGGCTAGATGGTTATGGGTTCGCTACTACCGCCAAGTTTGTCGACATGAAGATCGAACTTCTGCATCAGGCTCAGATGTAAATCCGCCATGGTCGGTTCATTCGGGTAGTGTCTGTGCTCGCCGCCCTTCAACCAGCCAGCTCCACCGCCCACCAGCAGGATGGGCAGGTTGGTACCCGAGTGCACCGTGCTGTTGGATAGGCCACCACCGTACAGAATGGTCATATTATCCAGCAGGCTGCCATCGCCTTCCGGAATCGCCGCCAGTTTGCCTAAGTAATTGGAGAACAGTGTGGTGTGATGGGTATTGATCCTGGACATACGGTCGACCAGCTCCGCGACATTGTTGTGATGGGACAGCGGATGGTGCGCATCGGGCACATCGATCTGCGGATAGGGCCGCGCACTCTGCTCTTTACTCATCATGAACGTGATCACTCGAGTCAAATCGGTTTGCAGCGCCAATACCTGCAGGTCCTGCATAATTTCCATGTGGTCTTCGAACACTGGCGGAACACCGGCAGGTTGGGCCAGTTCCGGCAGGTCCAGATCGATCTGTTCTTCTGCCTTCTGAATGCGGCGCTCGATATCGCGTACCGAATCGGTATAGCTATTGACCAGGTGCCGATCTTCCGCCCCGAGTTGTGATTCCAGGGTGGACAACCTTTGCAATACCGCATCGAGGATGCTGCTCTGTTGCCTCAGCCGGGCTTCCCGGGCATCCCGTGCCGTACTGCCACTGTCGCCGAACAGGCGTTCAAAAAAGGCCCTGGGATTGTGTTCTGTTGGCAACGGATCGGTGGGGCCACGCCAGGAGAGTGTGTGGGTATACACACAGCTCAGGTTTACCGTGCAGGCACCGGCCAACGCTGGTGCATCCATGGACAGTTCCAGTGAAGACAGTTGTGTCTCCTTGCCCAGTTTATTCGCCAACAGCTGGTCGATAGAGATGTCGGCAAGAATCTCGGTCTCGTTTCTACCACCACGGGTGATACCAGTCAGAAATGAACCGCCGGCACCGGCGTGGGCAACATTCCAGTTGGCGTTGAGCCCCGACAGCACCATCATCTTGTCACGGTATCTGGCCAAGGGCTTGAGGACTGGTGTTAATTCGTAGTCCCGTCCAACACTGGTAGGCAACCAGTAGTCCATGGCCATGCCATTGGGTATATAGACGGTTTGAAAGCGATGAATCGGGGCAGGAGACTGTGCAAAGGCTGGCGTCATGGCATCCAGCATTGGCAGCGCCAGCGCGGCACCAGCACCCTTGAGCAGCGTGCGGCGGGAAAGTGACTTGCCGGTACTGATGTTTACGACTCTCTTGAGCTCTTGTTTGCCCTTATGCATTTTTCTTCCTCTCAGCAGATCAATGGGGTCAGAGACACTTGATTCCAGACCGCCTTGACTCACTCAGTCGACCGAAGGATCGACTGCTGCATTGTTATTGTTCTCAGCCAGTTGAAACGGGGCCCGACTCATCTTGAACGCCGGACTCTCCACGATTCCCAGTATGATCGCCGACCAGCTGTAATCTTCTTCCGATGCATTCCGTACGATCTGTCTTACTACGGGCTGGTCATAGTATTCGACGCGGCGCCCGAGGGCGTAGGTCATCAGTTTCTCTGTCAGTGTATGGGCAAAGCGACCGGGACGATCCAGCATCCAGTCCCGCAAGTCGGCATAACCAGCAAACTCCACGCCACCCGGATAATTGCCATTGGGATCCACAGGATTACCCACTTCGTCGAACTCACGCCAGGCACCAATGACGTCGAAATTTTCCAGCGCGAAGCCAATTGGATCGATCACGGTATGACAGGATGAACAGATTGGATCGGCCCGGTGTTGTGCCAGTCGCTCACGAATCGAAGCCGGTGCTTCACCCGAGCCCGCTTCCGGAAGAATCGGTACATTCGGTGGTGGTGGTGGTGGTGGCGTGCCGAGCATATTGTCCAACAGCCACTTGCCGCGCAATACCGGTGAAGTCCGGCCCGGATAAGACGTTACGGTTAACAGGGCTCCCTGTGCCAAAAGCCCGCCACGCTGTGTTGTATCCGGCAACCTCACCCTACGGAAACGACTGCCATAGACGCCTTCCACGCCGTAGTGCCTGGCGAGCCGTTCATTCACGAAAGTGTAGTCTGCGCCTAACAGTTCCAGGATACTGGAGTCAGTTTGCAGAGTCTCGGCAATAAACAGTTCAGTCTCGCGACCGAAGGCCTCAATAAGACTCACATCGTATTGCGGAAACAGCACCGTATTGATATTCACTTCATCGAGACGTCTCAAATTGAGCCACTGGGCTGCAAAGTCGTCTACCAGCGTCTTCACACCACGCTGGTCCGCCAGCATGCGCCGCACCTGCTGCCGGTAGATGGATGGATCGGAGAGCCTGCCCTGTTCTGCCAGCGCCAGCAGAGTCTCATCCGGTGCGCTACTCCACAGGAAGAAAGCCAGTCGTGAAGCCAATTCAAGATCGCTGAGTTCAAACAGAGCTGCAGCGGTGGTCTGCAGGGGCGCATCGTAGCTGCGGATCAGAAAATCCGGATCACTGAGCATGAATTCCAGGGCGAATTGAATGCCGGAGTCGAAGTTACCCCCCTGCTCGCGACCCTGGTTGAAGAATTCCAGCAGCAATTCAGCATCGCTGTCAGTTACGCTGCGTCGGTAGGCCTGGCGTGCCATGCGGGTCAGAATCTCTGCAGCACAGGCACTCTCTTCTGCCTGACGTTCGGGATAGCAGGAGAAGATTAACTGGCGACTGGGTGATTCTCCGAAGCCCACTTGCGCGCCGGCATCGAGGTAAGGTCCGCCGATTTCCACGGCGTGCACTTTCTGATAGGCAAGGTAGGCCTCGGAGTTTGCCGGCAGTCGTCCGCCCTGCCGGGGCTGGGGAATTTCCTCTTCTTCAACCTGCTGCCTGATGTAGGAAACTGTTACCGAATGAGGACCAGCCTGCACCGGCACGCGCACCTGAAGGCCTGCAGTTGCCTCGTAAAGCATGTACTGTTCCCAGTCGATGCTGCCAGGTTCGCCGGTGCCACTGAAGCTTAATGGCGTGGGCGTTCCCGGTGCTTCGCCGCCCACGCTAAAGCGCTCCAGCAGGCGACCGTCCAGACGTACATCGAGTTGCTGAGCCCAGCCCAGCCCTTTAACGTAATCCTGGTAATTGGTTTCGAGTTCGATCTTGATCTGGTACTCGCCATCGACGGGGAAATCGTGGGTCACCGAGATGCCGCCACGAGACCCGAATGGCATGTCTTCGGTCTGGCGCCAGTCCTGGCTCATATAAAGCGGGGTCTCGTAGGTGGTGACGCTGAGATTGGCTGGAGGCAATCCTGTTGCCAATCGTGTTACCTGCCGGGCCACCGACATGTAGCGCTCCATGTGGGCGGTTGAGAATGGCAGCGCCGCGGCGATGTTATCGAAACTACCGTCGGCGGTTGGATCGCCGGGCAACAGATCCATGACATCGACACTAAGACCTAACAGATCATTAATCGTATTGTTGTATTCATACCGGTTCATCCGATGCAGTGGAGTGACACGACCGGGATCGGGATTGGCTGCCCAGGCCTGATCGAGTTCAGATTCCAACCAACCGGTCATAATTCCGTAGGTTTCGAAACTCGGCCTTGGCATATCCGAGGGAGGCATCATGTGAGCGCGCAGTTTCTTCACTACCGCTTCAAGGATTTCAGAGTGTGCACCGGGATTCGCGAAGTCGATTTGCTGTAGCGACAGACCGCCGGTCGCCAGCGTATCGCTATGACAGGCCAGACAATAGGAATTTACCATCTGCTGCATGTCGTTGACGCCGAAGGCCTGCTGTGCAGCAGCGGAATTACCAAAGGGCTGAAGGGGATTCAGGACTCCAGACAGAGCCGCCAACAGCGTCACGATGAACGTGCCGCCCATAGCAACCCATTTCCTGCATCTCAAGCGCATAGTGACTCCTGCAACGGGGCCGGATTTCGGGCAATTCAGGCAGTTTGGCGGGTTTTTTTACGCCTGCAACAACTAGCTGCCTGCTGTGCCTCTCATTTATTATTCAACTGACTTGAAAACACTACCTCAGGCAAGTTTTTACTGCAATATCAAACGCAAACAAAGAGCAACAAAGGCCGCTCTACAGCAGCGAAAAATACCGCCTGATTCACCCCAAGACTAGGAGTCTCCAGTCTCTAGTCCATAGTCACCGCCAGACTCCAGCCAGGCTGCACAATCTGCAGGCAAGGTGCTCTCCATCGCCTGCCGATAAAGCGCGAGTTCGTCTTCGCTCAGGATGTCTTTCCAGCGACCGTTGGTGGCCTTGTATAAGAAGGTATCACTGCCGCCCTTGAACATAACATCGAACATAGGTTCCAGCACCTTCTCCGGATTCGCCTTGACGGTTTCGAACTGGCACTCATGAACAACGCTCGGCCAGCGCTCTTCTGGTACTTCGATCTCAAGATAGGCCGCCAGCACTCGCATCTGTCCCTCGAGATCGGCGCGCAAGTCGTTGTAGTGAATGAGATGGATATTCGGCAGGTGTCGAAACTCCCACCAGGTCTTGGCATGGTGCAAATGCGACCAATAAGGATAACCATCATTCTCCCACTCGAACCAGCCACGGCTTATCCAATTTTTCCAGAGCGTATGAATATCACCATCGTTCTCTGGAAATGGATCGCCTACCCGTCCCGGCAGGCCATTTATGGCCTCATAAAACTGCACCGTGTGCCCACCGTAATGATTCACCAGTGACATGAAGACATCTCTGGGGTCTCGCCCGACGACAACATATTTAAGCTCTTCGAAATAGGGCAGCCCGTCCAGTGCCAGGTGTGTCTTAATACAGCGCCGATGGGTCTGTGCTTCCAGAGTCGCCAGAGTCTCATCCAGTGGCGACAGGCGCATGTCCAGCCAGGGAGATATGGAACTCACCGACCCGGGCATGTCATCGTTGGGAAACAGCAGGTTGGTGACAATAGTCTGGGTTAGCGTAGTCCCCGCCTTGTAGGAAGTGGAAATCACAATATCACCCGATCGCGGTTGGAAATTATCCCAATGGCGTGTATCGAGGTGATGGTTTTGGTAGATGTGGCGTAGCTCAGGTGTATCAGACATTGTTTTCCCTTTTGTAATTCTTATTTCGCGCCAGGCCATTCTCTGAACAGATCCCTGCCACCGCAAGAGCCTGGGCTGGATGTCCATCAAGAATAGCTGGTCTATTGGGGCGGCGGGTACCGGTAGCGCATGGTTACATCACGAATTTCTCGCCACCTGCCATTGACATAGCTGGGACGAAACTGCATGTCCCGAATAGCATCCTGCGCATCACGACGTGCCCGGACGGTGTCGGGCACAGCCTCCTGAGCACGGGGAGTTCTCGATTTACCTACGGAGTCTATCGTGAATTGCAGGCTCACTGAAATGAGTTCCTCATTCAATGGCTCGATCAATTCCGGCATAGCCGGGCGATGCGCGAAGGGTAGCGATTCGTTCCAGGCGATGAAGTCGCCCATATGCACAGTTATGACTCTGTTTTCACCCTCCTGCTCCTTCGTGTTTACGGCGTAACCCGTTGTAGTCTGTTGTGCCATGGCTGCATCGAGTGAAAGGTAATACTCAGAAATCGGCAATACCACGGGTCGCTGGAAGAACGCGTCAATTTTAGCCTGATCTATTCCTGCCTCCTGTAACATCTCCATGGCATCGCGGTATGTACTAGCGGAGTTGCCACGGGATCTGGTCGCCACCCGCCCTCCAAATGACGAATTGCTGTATTCCCTCATCAGCAACTGGAAATCGGCAACGTAGAGCTTTGCCATTGCCTCTGCTTCCGGATTATCCAGAGTCTCGACTATTTCCTGTATACGCTCTACCACGTTAAACCCTTCTCGCAGGTAGCTAATCTGTCCCCTGGCCTCCCTTCTGGCGATATCTCTGCGTGCGGCGTGACCCAGTTCATCTGTTGAACTGAGAAAAGCCTTTATCCGATGTTGATCGACGGCATAACCGTACAGCCAGGGAATCAACTCCACGCCATTTTCGCCGAACTCCCGCTCTGCACGCGAAATGATATCTTTCTGAATTTCTCTGGATTCCAGAAAATGCGTGACGCGCCTACGCGGTTCATCGGCATAGACGGCAGCCTGATGCCAGGTCCGCAGCTCCTCCAGCGATGCTAGCCGAGTCGTCGCATCAACCTCGGGGTTTTGTGTGTGTAGCAGGTGAATGAGCTCGAAACGATCGGTGACAGAGCCCCATCGCTGCAGGCGAATATCATTGCTGATCAACTCTGTCAGCACTGTGATTTGATTTAAGGTGGAGGGTCCTTCCAGAGTATGTAGCAATTGCAGGCGCCGGTTGAGCAGGCCGCTCACTTCCTCGAAATCACCTGCCTCAATGTGCAGATCGGTTAATCCCTGCAAAGGTTCTAACAAAGCCTGATGGAAAGGACCAAACTCTGATTCCAACGCAATGATCTGTTCATCGAACAGCGCTATTTGCTGTTGCAGCCGCGTGCTGGTTTCAAGTGCAGACTCTTCACGCAATTCCTGCGCAGAAGAAGATTCTACCACTAGTACTGGTTGCCAGAGCAGCAACAGGCAGAGCGAAATCAATCCGGCGAATCGCAAGAGAGCCATTGTGATTATCCCGCTGTGAATATGTTAGTGATTATCGCCCAATCTACACCATTGTAAATGCCTGCTCTCGGTGAAAATCCACTGTTTTCTAGAGCAGAATTGGCTGTAGGCCCCTTTGGACGGGGCCATATGCTTGTTCAGAGGATTCCTAAGCTATTGAGCGATGAGTGCAGTCACCCGATGCTGCTCAGTTGTAGACCGATGATGCATGATGATGTCTTGCTTGCCGTCCTTGTTGATGTCACTCAACCATGTATATTCCTCGCCAGCCATAGCAACCGCTATCTTCTGCGGACGCCTGTCGAACACATCAGTTCCCGGCACGCCGGGATAGACCTGCATTTCTTCTTGCCCCCGGCCCACCAGCAAATCCGCGTGCCGATCGCCGTTTACTTCCCCGATCAATATAGGCGGGTAGAGTATGCCTTTCTCACCTGACACGCCGGGAGCATGGGCTGGGATTTTCAGAGAAGCATTTGGTTTGCTGGGAAAGCTGCCACTATCCATGCGATAAAACTCGAGCTGCAATGCCACGGAACTTGTAAGCACTCCGCGAGCAATCATGCTAATCATTCTAAATACACCGATCTTGAGGGTAGTGAACATCACGTCTAACTGACCGTCCTGTTCGAAGTCGAACTGCTGCAAGCCGAAGGGAACTCCACTGGATAGAATTGTGGCGCCGACATCCGGGGAAAAGTCGATACCTTGGGCTGCTAGTGCGCCGAAATGCACTTCGTAGGCAGAGTGCACGCTCCACATACTCTCGATATCCAGCGAGAAGACCACCAGGTCGGCAACGTGGTCAGCGTTTACATCGGCAAAAGAGTGCAACACCCTCCCAACCGGTAGACCAACCAGTTGCTGATCACGACGCCGTCGGTGAAGCTCCTGAGGAGCGGCAAGGTAGCTGGGATCGGCAGAGTCGAATGTCACATCGACAGCAAACGTCTCAGCAACAGGGTCGAACAATCCCTGCTCGTTCTGATAGTGAATAGCGAAATGATCATGGTTCCAGAACACCAGGTCACTGCGACTGTCCATGTTGTAGTCAAGCTCGTGAATACCGCTCTCATTCCAGGGCTTGTATCGATATCCGTCAGCCCGGTAGACCTTGTTCATATTAACGGGTGGACCCATCCTGATGGGATCGGCAAATCTGCCGCCGTCGATCTGGACGTACACCCAGGTGCCCATACCGTCTGGCACCACCAGGTCGTCGCGTCCGTCATGGTTTACATCCCGAGAGATATCGACATGGGGAATTTCATCACCGGGAGGCGGGTTGATGTTGGCATTCACTGATAGCAGTGAGCGTTCCGCTGCCGACTCTGGATCGAACCAGTTCAGGCGACCGCGCTCATAGGTGATCAATCGATCCTGCCCACCGATGCTGACTACATCGACGAACAACACGTCGCGGCGCAGGCTTGCTTCGACGAATGGCTCCCAGGCAGCGTTGTCGAATCTGAAGATACGCAGGGAGCGGCTGCCATTCTCGTCGATGTGCACCACTGCGAGATCGGCGATAGCGTTATCGAGAAGAAATCCCGTCAATACTGTCTGTTGCCCAGCGGAGCCAGTGGTAGTTTCGTATTCGTCGAAAAGCAGATCTTCGGCCGCATTCGCTGCGAATCCGGGCAGGAAAATTCCAGAAACGAAAAGATAGAACAGGCTGTGATAACAGCATTTCAAGCAGTCAATAAATGCTTTGTGCATAATTAGGGTGAGCCCGAGAAGGTGGTTATCCCGGGGAATTGTCGACGCCGGAGAGTCACATCACAACCATAACAGTAAAAGTATCGAAATATGCTACCGAAGGTGGCAGAACCCAGGCAAGGGAACCGATTTGGAGATATCATACCGGCACCTAGGTCGAAGACTGCTATGGATTGAAAATATCAGCGTTTGAAGATTATCTTGTCGCCGTAATGGTTCTCCCGTAAAAACCCTGCAAAGCCATCTATTCCCCTGACGTAGGTATTGAAGAAAGCCAGTGCGTAGGCTGCTGTTATGGTATGTGCTTCGCCTGCATCGATATACGTCAGCGGTTCATCGTTGGTGATTCGTGTGCCCGTGCCGAAGCCTCTGCCGTAGTTCGGGTTATATTGGTTGACACTGGTAAATGTCATGTGGCCGGCATCCAGAATTTCCACCAGGTAGCGTGGCCCTTCCGATGCTTCATAGTAGTTGCGATTCCTTTCGTTACCCGCAGCTCCGATCACAGAGTCTTCGGTGCCAATCACCATCATGATCGGGGTGCCTGGATTTTTTCGCTCCAATGTCGAACCACCCGGCGCCAACATCACACCTGCTTTGACCCGCGCATCCTGACTCAGGACGTTGATACTGGTTGAGCCACCGAAGGACATGCCGCTCACAGCGACCTGTTCCAGATTTACCCGCCCGGCGAAGCGGCTGTCGGTCCCGGCATTCATCTTGATCATGCTGTCGAGAAGAAAACTGACGTCATTGGGGCGATCGGTCGCCGAATTTGCAGCGCGCTCACCACCGCGTACAACCGGTTTGCCGTCGAGGAATGTAAAACGTGCATTGCCTGTGTGATCAGCCGACATAACAATGTATCCATGGGATGCCATGTGCTCTACGAAATAGATGTAGCCAAATCGAGTGCCACCACTACCGTGTGAAAACAGGATTAACGGCCATTCTCCATCACGTATACCCACATCGCGCACGGCGATATTTTCAAAGCTTTGATCCAGTTCGGCTACGGTAATTCCTTCCCGATAACCACTGAGCCCTTCTTCAGCCACTTCGATGAAACCCTCTCCTGCTCCCCGTAGAATAAATTCTGAAAACTTGTTCGGAGCCAGATCGCTTGCACTATCGTTGGCGGGGTACCATATCTCGGTGAGAAGCTGCCGTGGTCCGCCGCTTTCCGGATCCACCCGGCTGTGATCGTCGAGCTGCAGAGAAGTCACGCCAACGGGATAGGGCCCGAACTGCTCCGGATCCAGTGAATTCTGAGCCTGCGAAGGCACTGCGATGATGAGTGCAATGATGCCGAACAGGCAGCTGTTGAGGTTTGAATGTTTCATATCCGCTTTCCTCTGAAATGGTGGACAGGCCAGGATTGTGAAGGCCTGGTCCGTTCCGGCTGTGTCTTATCTATTAACTCGCAGGTTCTGTGCAGAAGACTCGCACATCTCTACAGTCGAAATACATTTTTACCAGAGCCTCGATGAAAGGTATAGCACTAGTCTGCCCGGCTTGAGCAGGCTGTTGCCTCGCAATTAACCAGCGGTTTCAAGCAGGAGCAGGTGCTTCCAGTTCGATGGTATGAAATGGTTCCAGATTATCCATGGCATCCACGGGTTGGCTGTTTACATCCCACTTGAACAGGCGCACTACGCTGCGATCCTGCAGAAAATCGACGAGAGTGAAGCCGTGCTCTTCCAGGGGTACTACCTGTTCATTCAGATCCAGATGCGCAGAGGGTGTGGAGCCGATTCCTCTCACTACGGTCGGAAAGCCGCGAATCGAAGTGCCTACGGGCCCACTCAGAACAGTCGTCACCGGGTTGGCCCTCATATCCAGACTGCCCGTGCGTTGAATTTCCCCCATGCCGATGGCGTGAAGATCGCCACTTATCACCAGCGGTGTCCTGTGTCGCATATCAGTCAGCGATCGCATCAAGCGATCATGCTGATCGAGCCAACCTTGTCGCCAGTTCGGTTTTGGAATATTTATGGTCAAGCTGCCCGTGTCGCGATCCAACACATCGGGATACCATTCACCCCACTTTCCTGCCGACCAACCTGGTGGGTTTGAAGGTGTGTGTACCAGATGACGTGTGTCATGAGATGCGGTACGTTCATGCAACCACTGCTCGACGGCGGGATCGAGGAATGCAGCGTTAAGATCGCCGACGTTCAGTGTTCGCCTGACATCATAAAGCAGTACCTCGGCCAGCTGCCCATAACGCAGAGTTCCGAAACTCTCCGACAGCTCGCCCCGTTCGCTACGCATCGACCAGGGCAGACCAGCCGGACGGGCAGAGTCTGCAAGAAATTCAGGATAGTAGAGTTGTTGTGTCGCCCGCGCCAGTTGCAACTGGAACCATGGCACTGGATAGCTCAGAGGGGAGTCGTTTTCCCAGTG
>DMJN01000234.1:0-243 GCA_003451715.1 Gammaproteobacteria bacterium
GAGCCTGCTCACGGGTTGGATTTGGATTGGCACGAAGCAGGGCGGTCGCTGCCATTACCTGGCCAGGCGTGCAAAAGCCACATTGCGGCGCCAATTCTTCGATAAATCCCTGTTGCACTGCACTGAGTAGCCCGTTTGCTGAACGCAGTCCCTCAACGGTGGTTATTTCGCGTCCTTTGACCGTATGGGTAAGCACCGAGCAGCTGTAATTGGAGACTTCGTCCAGCAGCACCGTACAGGCGC
>DMJN01000234.1:377-6972 GCA_003451715.1 Gammaproteobacteria bacterium
TCGCCGCCATCAGCATGCCGGGCGTGCAGATGCCGCATTGGGCCGCCCCTTCCGCATCGAAGGCGGCTTGCAGGCGGGATAGGGTTCCGTTTTCGGCCAGGCCTTCGACCGTCGTGACCGAGCGCCCCGCCACCTGCCCGGCGGGCACCAGGCAGGCGCACACCTGGCGGCCGTCCAGCAGCACCGTACAGGCGCCACACTCACCTCGATTGCAGGCTACCTTAAGGCCGGTTAAGCCCAGCTTATTGCGCAGTGTAAAGGCCAGGGTCTCGGTAGGCGCGACATCCACCAGCCGGGTTTGGCCATTCACATTGAGTGACAATAAACGTTCGACGACCGAATTGGATGCAGATTGGGCGGATGCCAGGTAATAGCCGGCGCCTGATGCGGCTGCGGCACTGGAATAGATCACGCCCTTGATAAAGCGTCTTCGGGAAAGTTTCGGGTTCACGGGTTCGACACTCCCTACTGGTATTGGTTTGTTGGTAGAGGCCAGCCTCGAGAGCAGGCATGGAGCTTGGCACTGAATCGCAATTTCAGTGGCTTATACCCTACCCTTGAGAGCCCGAAAAATCAACGGTTAGCGCCTCACTGACGCCGTGCTCAACCAGCCAAGAAGGGGGCGCTTAGCTTATTGGAAAACCCATAATATTAGTGGGCGTCTATCACCCAATTTCTATTCCACAATCGATCTATCACTTGACCTGGATTTTGAAAAATGATATCAAAATGATATCAAAATGATTCTATTACAATCCAGCCGCGGGGGTGCTGGGTTTACGCTGAGAGTGAAGCTACAAAAGGAGTAATCTCATGATTGAGGAAAAACAAGCCTCCACATTTAACGGTTACATGACCATCGTGGTCCTGTTTGTGCTGCAGATCATCATGGTCCTTGGAATCTCTGCAACGCCACCCATGCTGAGACTCATCTGCATTATCGGTGGCATTCTGGTATTCATCTGCTGGTTTGGGTTTTTCATGGTGGCTCCGAACCAGGGTCGTGTAATGCAGTTATTCGGCAAGTATGTTGGCAGCGAAAGGCAGGAAGGATTGCGCTGGGCTAATCCACCCTACATGAAAGCAAAGGTGTCTTTGCGGGTGAGAAATTTCGAGTCTGGAACCCTTAAGGCAAACGACAGTAACGGCAATCCCATCGATATCGCCGCAGTTGTGGTCTGGAGGGTGGTGGATACGGCAGAAGCCTTGTTTGAAGCGGATGACTACGAAAACTATGTCCAGATTCAGAGCGAAGCGGCACTACGAAATCTGGCGACGACACATCCTTACGATAGTCACGATGATGAGGGCGCTGGGTTTTGTCTGCGCAGTAATCCAGAGGAAGTTGCCGAGCTGCTCAAGAAGGAAGTTCAGAATCGTCTGAGTAAGGCAGGCGTCAATGTCATAGAGGCGCGAATCAGCCACCTGGCTTATTCGCCTGAAATAGCCAGTGCCATGTTACAGCGTCAACAGGCATCGGCGATTGTCGCGGCACGCAAGAAGATCGTCGAAGGTGCCGTGGGTATGGTCGAACTGGCGTTGGCTGCATTGTCAGAGAAAGACGTGATCCAGCTCGATGAAGAGCGTAAGGCTGCGATGGTAAGCAATTTGTTAGTAGTACTGTGTGGAGAGAGCGCTGCCGCTCCTGTCGTGAACACAGGCAGCTTGTACACGTAGTCGGTACTACCAACTCCACAACAAATGGTAGCTGTGAAGTCACTCAAAGGAAATTCCAATGATTAGTCTGAAAGAGGCCGATAAAGCCGCTCCTCTTTGCCCACATTGCGATGTGCGGATCACCGAACTGTGGTTTAGGGAATTGAGGAGTACATTCGGGCACCGCTATATTTACTTTTGTTGCAAATGTAAGAAGGTGCTGGGTGTTTCTCACCGCAAAGGATTTTGGATGGGCTGATTTTCGCTGCTTGCAGAATATTTGAAGTGAAGATTTCAAGCTTGCTTACTGATATTTAATCTTTACAGGATTCGGTGTCGCGCAGAGTCCTTGTAGTAGAGGCGCATGAAAAGGAAAACCTACCCGCTCAGGATAAATCCTGACATCCTGGATGCCATGCAGCGCTGGGCGAACGATGATCTGCGTAGTCTAAATGCACAGATTGAGTACGTGCTGCGGGAGAGTCTGCAGCGTACGGGCCGTTATAAGCCGAAACCCGATCCTGAGGGGGAACAGAATGTTAAGGAATAGTGGGCGAATAGGAGTAGACTCAATAGGTACTTAGAGCAGCCTTGAATCAACGGATTTTGAGCCCATATCTAGGTTTACTCGTCAGCATAAGAGCTCCCAGTCTGGCTTGCACTAGCTTTGTAATAGATTGGTACCCAGTCAACAACAAGCAACCCTTTGAAAGGAAACTGGTCATGACGGATAGTGATACCCTGCAAGTCGGTACGACCGAACCGGCCGGAGTGATTAACACCGCGATAAATGTTCTTGCGTCCCCATCAGAAGCATTTAACGAGATAGCGCAGCGGCCCACCAAGCTGTTTCCACTAGCCATTATCTTGGGCAGTTCGACGGCAGTGATGGCCTGGTATTTCTCGATTATAGATTATGACTGGTATATGGATGATGCACTCAGCCTGCTATCCAATTTCAGCGAAGCGCAGTTAGAGGGGACTCGTGAAGTCATGGAGTCCATGTCCCAAACAACCTTCAGAGTATTCGGCACAATCGGAGGATCCATCTCATTACTGGTTGTATGGTTATTGCAATCGGTCTACCTCAGCCTGGCTTCGGCACTTAATGGTGATCGATTCAAGTTTACCCACTGGTTCTCCTTGATTGTCTGGACAGCCCTGCCATATCTGCTGTCGGTCGTTGGCATGGCTGTCACCATAGCTCTGAGTCCAAATGGGCAGTTGAGTGCTTATGATCTCGATCCAACAACCCTGGCGAATCTGGGCATGCAATCGAGCAATGGCTCAGTGGGTGCTGTCATGAATTCGCTTAATCTGACCATGATCTGGAGTATTACCTTGACCGTTCTTGCCTACAAACAGTGGCTTGAGTCCAGCTGGTTGAAGGCGATGTCCATAGTACTTGGACCGTATCTCCTGATTATTGGCGTTTGGGCGTATTTTGCACTCGCTTAATCAGAATTGTGGTAGGGTTGCGCTCCTTCAAACTGTAATATTAGCCTGTTAAAGCCGTTAACGTATTGTATTAATTAAGGAACTGGATTCGTTTTATGAATGCCAAGAAGCTTGTCCTGATCGTTTTCATTGCTGGAATGGTTATCGCACTTCCATTCATCAACCGTGCAGTCTTTGGCACCAACGTCAAGGAAGTCAATGTCTCGACCCTGACGCAACGCGTGATCAGCCCTTCTATCCTGGCTTCCGGCTTTCTGGCCCATGAAGAAGAGGTGATGCTCAGTTCCGAAGTTATCGGCAAGGTGGCTGAACTGTTCGTGGAAGAGGGTGACGTAGTGAGGCAGGGTAATCTGGTACTGCGCGTCGATGATAAGAATTTCATTGCAGGTTTCGAACAATCAGAAGCGGCGGTCAGCATCAATACCATCGACATTGAGCGCCAGGAAGTTCGGATAGAAAACCTGCAACGACAGTTCGAGCGCAGTAAGAGTCTATACGAACGAGGCTTGATCGGTGAAGAAGAATTTGAGGTGGCCAGGAATCAAACCGATCTGGCAAATATCGATCTACTGTCCTCTCGAGCGAGGTTGGCGCAGGCGAAGGCGCAACTCGATCAGGTAAATGACCAATTGAGCAAGACGCAGATTATTTCGCCAATCGATGGTGTGATTACCAGTCTGGATATCAAGGTAGGCGAGACTGCGATCGCCAGTTCGACAAATATTCCTGGCTCCTCCCTGATGACCATCGCCAATCCCGCCAGTATCTATACCGAAGTATTAGTTGATGAAGCCGACGTGGCCACTATCGAGGTCGGGCAACGTGCAGAAATCGTGGCGATTGCCTATCCCGACCAACCTATGCAGGGAGTTGTGCGATTTATTGCTAATACAGCTAAGATCGCCCAGGGGCGCCAGGGGCTGAGCTTTGTAGTAAAGATAGACATCACCGATCCAGGTGAAGTGACGTTACGCCCGGGTATGTCCTGCCGCGCCGAAATATTCACGCGCCAGGATCAGGAAGTAGCTGCCGTGCCAATTCAGGCAATATTATTCGAGGAGGACAGGGCGGAGTTGCGCAGTGATTATTTTATCTTCGTCAATGACAGTGGTGTTGCGCGCAAGACTAAGGTCGAAGTAGGTCTGTCCGATGACGAGTTCCAGGAGCTGATGAGCGAGATCGATGAGGATGTTGAAATCGTAATCGGACCCAACCAGGAACTCAGGCACTTGTTAGAAGGTGACCGGCTGGATGCTACGCGCATCGACGACTAGTAACACTTCTTTAGCTCTTCGCTAAAAAGAGAATTTCATGGCGCTTATTGAACTTCAGGGTATTACCAAGTACTACGAGATGGGATTTCAGGTAGTCAAAGCCCTTGATGGTATCGACATCGATGTAACCAAGAATGATTACCTCGCCTTTATCGGATCCTCGGGCTCGGGTAAATCCACCATGCTGAACATCCTGGGTTGTCTGGACAAGCCCACGGCAGGTGAGTATCACCTTAACGGAAAAAACGTCGAGATCATGGATCAGAACGAGCTCTCGGAAATCAGGAATCAGGAGATCGGTTTCATCTTCCAGAGTTTTAATCTGCTGCCGCGCGCAAATGCCCTGGGAAATGTGATGCAGCCCTTGATCTACCGAAACATTGGGCTGAAGATGCGTAAGGATATGGCGATGCAGGCGCTTGATCGGGTCAGCCTGGGAGACCGCGTGGATCACCTGCCGAATCAACTCTCCGGCGGTCAGCGGCAGCGAGTAGCAATCGCCCGGGCGCTGGTAACCAATCCATCGATCCTGCTGGCGGATGAACCCACCGGTAACCTGGATTCCCGAACCACGATTGAGATCATGCAGTTATTCGATGAATTGCATGCAGAAGGACATACACTGATCATCGTCACACACGAGGATGAAATTGCACAGCATTGTAAACGGATCGTCGAAATGAAGGATGGCAGGATCTTTAATGACAGCGTTGTAACCGGTAGGTCGGCCAAGGTGACTGCCTGATGTTTTTCGCACTATTCGAAAGTTCCCGTTCCGCACTGGCATCGATATTTGCCCACGGATTACGGAGTTTTTTGACTACGCTGGGAATCGTCATCGGGGTTGCTAGCGTGATTGCCGTGGTTTCAGTAACCCAGGGCATGAGTTCATTTATCGGCGATACCTTCGCATCGCTGGGAACCAATAGCCTGACGATTCAATCCTATACACCGTTCGAAGATCAGATGAAGGGCATACGTGCGCGGTTAACTCCTGGCGACCTAGAGCTCATCGAGCGGCGAGCCGATGGAATAGCGTCAATTACGCCAATCTTATATGCCAGTCGTTCATCACAGGTAAAATATGGTTCTCAGACTGCTTTCAGTCAGATCATGGGAACTACGTATGCTTTCCAGGATGTGTCTCAGTCTTATACTCAGGTCGGTCGATTTCTGGCTCAGACAGATAATCTTACACGCCGACGAATCGCAGTTATTGGAGAAAAAGTTAGAGAGAACCTGAGTCTTCCCGACAATCCCGTTAATGAATATGTTGAGATTGGAGGAGAGTGGTTCAAGATCGTAGGGATGTTGGAGGAGCGTGGCGATATCATGGGAATGAGTCAGGACGATATTGTGCTGGTTCCTTATGCCACCATGGTCAGTCTCCAAGGTAACCAGACTCGAACAGATATACAGATTCAACTGAGCCTGAGTGAATCGGCGGAGATTGAAGATGTTTCACAGCAGCTTACTACTCTGCTTCGCGACGCGCATGATTTGCGCAACGATGAAGATGATGATTTCCGAATTCAAACCGCCGAGCAGCTCATGGAGGAATTCGACCAGATTATCTCCATGGTCACTATCGTAATCGGTGGCATCGTGAGTATTTCACTGCTGGTGGGTGGTATCGGTATTATGAACATCATGCTGGTGTCTGTAACAGAACGCACTCGAGAGATTGGCATCTGCAAGGCCATTGGTGCCAAGCGGCATCATATTCTTATGCAGTTTCTAATTGAGGCGTTGTTACTATCTCTGCTTGGGGGAATTCTCGGACTCGGCATTGGATTTGGCTTGGGCACATTGATAGCTAACTCCATCCCTGGCTTTCCTTCGGCCAGCATACCGCTCTGGTCGATTGCGCTGGCCTTGGGCTTTTCCGGGTTCGTCGGCGTACTGTTTGGAATTCTTCCTGCAGCCAAAGCAGCCAATCTCGATCCGATCGACGCCTTACGTTACGAATAAAAAAACGGCGTAGTCCTTGGGAGTACGCCGTTTTCGTTGATTTAAGTGCTGAACTAATTGTCGACGCTTACTATGTTGATATCACTATTGGTGGTTTCCAGATAGATTCTATCGCCACCACCATTAATGTCTCCGCGCCCAATGATATCCCCGTCATCGTCTTCCTGGATAGACAGTGGAAAATCTGTATAGATGCGGTATGTACCCCGTCAGCACCTATGGAACAGATATAGCAC
>DMJN01000009.1:0-2167 GCA_003451715.1 Gammaproteobacteria bacterium
CCAAGCTCCTGTCGAACCGTCAGATGACTGTAGGAGGTAATCTGGGTCATCATGATGCCGATCATGTTTTCCACCGGATCGACCCAAAAAATGGTTCCCCAGGCACCACCCCAAGTGAACGTTCCCGGAGTCAGTGGATCTCTTGCCGTGCCGGCGTTGCTTAAGATACCGAAGCCGAGTCCGAAGGTGTAGCCGGGACCTCGAACATACACTGCGTGATCACCACTATGATTGGAAATCATTAAATTTACGGTCTTCGGGCTCAGTAAGCGTACGCCATCGAGTTCACCACCGTTGAGTAACATCTGGCTGAAGCGCCAGTAGTCCCCGGCAGTAGAAAACAAGCCCGCCACGCCGCCGTAATAGGCGGAACCGAAAAACGGTTGGTTGCTATATTCCGGAGTGCGTGATAATTCGATGGTCTGCTCCGGTCCGGTTGGACTGTACACATTGGCGACGCGGTGTTGTTTGTCCTGGGGTACCTCGTAGAACGTATCTTCCATCTGCAGAGGGTCGAAAATCTTTCGCTGTAGATAGTCTTTCAATGGCTCACCGGCAACGCGCTCCACCAGCAGCGCCACATAGTCGGTAGAACTGCCATATTGCCAGCTGTCACCGGGATGGAACGCCAGCGGTAGCGATGCCCGTTGTACCAGTGCCTGTTCGAGCGTGTCGGTCCTGGCGAGAGTACGCAGTTCATCCTCGCTCAGTTCGTTACGGCTTGGATCCAGACCAGCAGTGTGGGATAACACGTGGCGAAAATTAATTGGCCGTGCCGGCGGTATGCGATGGGTACCGAACTCGTCCTGCACAATGACCTGCTTGCCCTCGAGTTCAGGAATCCAATCAGTAATCGGATCGGTTAGCAGGAAGTGTCCTTCTTCATAGAGCATCATCAGCGCGGTGGAGACGATCGGCTTGGTCATGGACATGATGAAGAAGATGGAATCATCCAGCATTGCCTGATCTGACCCCTTGTCTTTCCAGCCCTGGGACTCAAGATGTATTACCTTGCCGTTTCGGGAAATCAGGGAAACGGTACCCGCCAGCATATTGCTGTCTATATAGCGCTGCATGGCACCGGAAACGCGTTGCAGTCGTTCCGATGAAACACCCACATTTTCTGGTGTGTCCGTGGGAAGGCCATCTGCCGTCGATAGGGAAGCCAGGCTCATTAAACCGAGGCTTAGCAGCAGCTGTCTGGCTGGATTGCGTATAATTTTGGGGAGGGCGTAAAGCATGCTTTGCTCCTTTGATTGATCTTGTAGGAGAGAGATAAGAAGCCAGAGTATAAAGGAGCCGCGGGAGATTTGACCAGAGGCCTGAATTGCTTCATTCTCTGCGGCTTTTCAGCGATGCCACAAAACCGGCATAAACACGGGAACTAGCATGACCGAGGCTGCACAGAAACATCCAATCTTCTTGAAACCGGGGCACAATGCCGGCGACCTGGTGGAATCCTATAAATGGAAGATACTGCGGGAAGAACCCAGGCTGGTGGAGATCGATGCCCACCTGCCAGAACATCTGTTGAATCCAAGAAAACAGCTTTTCGGGGGATTCACTGGCACCTATGTGGATATGATATCAATCTACACGGCACGGTCTCTGTTCACCGATGTCGATGAATACCGATGGGCTGCGACAGTGAACATGCGTATCGATTATTTTGCCCCGGTGGTGGGGCCGCGTTTTCTGCTCAGGGGTGAGACTATAAATGATGGTAGAACTACCTGCATGATAGCGACCCATTTCACCGACCTTGAGGACAACAAGCTGGTGTATGCCATCACCACCTTGCGTAAACAGTAAGGCCTGAGAACTAAAATAGCCGGCAACTCGCTGGAGATGCCGGCTTTTTTATGCACGCATTGCAATTACATGGAGTAACCCTTTTCATCGTGATCAGTGATATCCAGACCCTGCTGCTCCTGTTCATCGCTAACGCGGATACCTGAGGTCAGTGCACCCACCACTTTCAACAGGATAAACGTCATGATCGCGGTATAGATGGCGGTCGCCAGTATGCCGGTGACCTGCACCCCTACCTGTGAACCAATGGTCATGCCGTCTGCCAGGCCGTTGCCGCTGAAGATGCCGAGGTTGCCGGACACCAGGATACCCGCCAGGAAAGTACCCACCGTTCCTCCCACGCCATGCACCGGGA
>DMJN01000009.1:2467-3873 GCA_003451715.1 Gammaproteobacteria bacterium
TTCCTCCCACGCCATGCACCGGGAATACATCCAGTGAATCATCGATCTTGACAGTCTGCTTCAGGTAAGTGGTGGCGAAATAACAGATTACGCCGCCAGCCAGGCCCACTAACAGGGCTCCTGCCGGACCGACTGATCCCGATGCGGGTGTGATCGTAGCAAGACCGGCCACCATGCCGGTGATCGCACCCAGGCCGCTGGGTTTTCCGAATTTGAGCCATTCGATAATAATCCAGGTCAGGGCTCCGGTTGCCGCGGAGATATGGGTGACAAACAGAGCCATCCCGGCGGCACCGTCGGCGGCTAGCGCGCTGCCGGCATTAAAGCCGAACCAGCCCACCCAGAGCATGGCGGCGCCGGTAAAACTCATGGTGAGGTTGTGTGGCAGGGTAGCTGCCGAGAGAAAATCTTTACGCTGGCCGATTACCAATGCGGTAACCAGGGCAGCCACACCCGCTGTGATATGCACCACCGTGCCGCCGGCAAAATCGATCAGGCCCATCTGGCCGAGCCAACCGCCACCCCAGACCCAATTCGCGACGGGGAAATACACCACCAGCGTCCATAGTATGCTGAAGATCAGCATCGAGGAAAACTTGATGCGTTCGACAAAGGCTCCCACTACGAGCGCCGGCGTGATGATCGCGAATGTCATCTGGAAAGCGGCAAACACCGTCTCGGGAATGTCTCCCGACATGGAGTCGATCGTGATCCCATTAAACATCGCTCTGCTCAGACCACCCCAATAGGCTGACTCAGAGGGGCCAAAGGCGATGCTATAGCCCACTACCAGCCACAGAATGGAGATAGAGACGGCGATGGCAAAACACTGCATCAGTACCGATAGCACGTTCTTGGTCCTTACCAGACCGCCGTAGAATAATGACAGCCCCGGCAGCGTCATAAACAGAACCAGCGCAGTGGAAGTTAGAATCCAACTGGTGTTAGCGCCATTCAGTTCCTGTGCCGATGCGAGCGAGGGGGCCAACAGTAATAGACAGGCTAAGAGTAGTTTTGTTCTTGCTGTTATATTCATTTCTATTGCGTGCTCCTATAAGGCATTGTTGCCGGTTTCGCCGGTTCTTATTCGAATGGATTGTTCGAGGTTAGTAACGAAGATCTTGCCGTCTCCTATCTGTCCGGTTCCCGCTGCTTTGCAGATAGCCTCGATGGCCTGATCGCACAATTCATCTCCTACCGCGACTTCTATCTTGGACTTGGGCAGGAAGTCGATGACGTATTCTGCGCCCCGGTACAGCTCGGTGTGTCCCTTTTGTCGACCGAAGCCCTTTACCTCAGTTAGTGTCACCCCGCTTACGCCCAGCTCAGTCAATGCCTCACGCACATCATCAGCTTTAAACGGTTTGACAATTGCGGTTATCAATTTCATTTTTATTCTCCTGCAT
>DMJN01000030.1 GCA_003451715.1 Gammaproteobacteria bacterium
CGCACTGTATTGCTTACGCGTCTTGCGCTTGATGTCACGAATGATCCGTTCTGACGATGCGGGTCGTTCTGCTTGTTTCTGTTTCATCTCAACTCCTCACGTTAGGATGAACAAAAACTCTCCTTTAAACCCGTGCTATATCTGTTCCATAGGTGCTGACGGGGTACATACGAGGCGGCGCTTAGCTGTTTAAAAGGAGGGGATTATTTTCTCTTGCACCCTAAGTGCTGGGCTTGGAGACTGTTCTTGTACTTAACTGCAGGACCTTACCCTGCATTCCTGAAGTTTGAAAAAATTCGCTGGTGTTCTGAGACGATTCGTTGCGTCTCGGCCGGTTCTGGGTGCGTTGAGTAATCGCCGATCTTAAATGTTCCACCAAGCACAACGGCGTCCGAACGGGAGAACATGTAGAGATTACTGGGCCCTCCGCCGATTGTCAGATAATCAACGTCGGGATCGGGCGGCAAGTACACGAGTTGGCCCTTGGCAGGCGTCAACTCTGTATCCTCAAATAACACTGCCGCACCAAGACCAGTACAGTTGAAGATGACGGGCTCTGACAGGGCGAGAATCTCATCTTTGTCATTAAAATTCCGGATCACATATTGACCGCCAGCCAGATGAAAGTCTTGCGTTAATCGCCGAAGAAAAGTGGCAGGTTCGACCATCATCGTTAGTTCGTGGCGGACATAGGGAGCCGTGAACGGATGTTCATTCGGTGTGAGATTGATGCTGTATGGATAAAGGTCCGAGAACTCTCCCTCCTCTTCAATCGGAGTGTCGCCAAGCGTATAAAGTTCAGTCCAACGAACGCCATAATCTGGTCCGCCCAGGTTCGTGTAAGCATGGTGCGCTATACGTGCCGCAAACTGGAGTTGTGCTTTGAAGGCCGGGGATGAAACCTCAGGGTCGTGGACACTAAAGGGCCCCCATTCTCCACCTGCGACATTCGAAGTCGTATGCCGTGCTACATCCCGCGTGTATATCGTGACTTTCCAGCCTGCGTCTTGCAGCAAGCGCGCGCTGGTCAAGCCCATGACACCACTTCCGATAACGGCTGCCTGGCCAGGCTCCATGCCCAGGGTTTCGCGAACCGCTAATGCCGAGGAACCCCAGGATAGGCTAATGCCACCACCACCGTGGCCATAATTGTGGACCACGACCTTGTCGCCAAAACGCTCGCTTTTTACTACGAATCCTGACGGACGATAGGGTCGGTGACCCACGATTTCGCGAATAACATTTACCATGGAGATTTTCGGCGCAACCCATGGTTTTCGCGAGTAAGGCCGCTGGTATCTTGCATCGGTGATTGCCACCGACGCACAGCCAGCCATAGTAGCTGCAATTGCTCCCGTACCAAGAGTCTTAAGCAGGTCACGCCGGCTGTGTTGTTTGCGGTTCATCTTTTGCTTCCCATCTCCCGGAAAGATTACAGGTCAAAGATCAGGTGTACAATCATAAGCCAAGGTTATTCTTGTCAGCATATTCGAGCTCTCATTTGTCATCGCGCTTTTTTCAAAGTGTCCGCGTTTGACCAGGAGGGGAAATCCAAAGAGCACATAGTGACCCAATATGGCGCACATTGACGTTTCTGCGGAAACGTTCCCGCGGGAACGTTTTTCTCGGTGAATCCAGTCTTTATTCCTGTCCACCACGAGTCCAAAATGGCTGTTTGCGGTGTCTACTCGGTTCTGACGATAGTAAAATCCGGCATGCTCATCCCAAACTGGTAGAACGTACCCACAATTTCGTTTCCTGAAATTGTAGCGGTGTACTCTTTCAATGTTAATCTATCTCAGCAGATCAATTTTACCAGTTAATCCAGTCATTGACGTTGCCATCCCTGCAGGTTGAGGGAACGTATTGCATACGTGCCAGTTGATTGTTTACGGTGCAACGAAACGAAAGGGTGTCATCTGCATTAAGCCTGACCTGTAGATGCAGGCCAATATCGGAATTGCCCCATTCGGGTTTCCGCTGTGCCCGCAGCACAATCACCCGATTAGGTCCCTTAGGTTGATATTCGATGCTATCCCACATTTCATGCGCTTGACCGAAGAGATCTTCATACTCCCAGTAGGGGCCGCCGTATTTTTGCCCGGTTTCTGCAGGTGACGCGGGAATAGTGGTGTCCAGAGCACCGGTTCGATTGAGTTCCACTTCCACGCGCCGCCTCAGTTCGCTTAACATCAGCACGCCCTCGGTTGATTTCGCCTGCACCGAATAGTCCATAAAAGTGGGCACTGCGATGCTGGCCAGTACACCTATAATGGCAACTGTCATTAGCAATTCGATCAAGGTAAATCCTGTAGTGCTCGATGGCCGGCTATGTGAGTGAGACATATTCATAAAATAAAAACCGGCACGGGATTGCTCTTGCGCACAAAAATTTCTGTATAGCCAAGTAGTTCCGGATGTGGATGGGTAACGATGATGTCATCAGCTACACGGGAGATAATATTTGGATCGCTGGATTCAGCACAGGCCAGGGATTCATCGGGCACTTGATTGTTCTGCAATTGCTCAGCAATTTCCCAAAACACCATAACGCACAAATTGAGCTGATCTATCGCTACTTCCTCAGCAGCAATCTGCTGTTGCGTCAATACCGAGGCAGGACCCAGCGTAGAGTAGAGAGTGAAGCCAATATACAGACAGCCGAGAATAACAACGGCCATATACCATTTTTCCCGTTTTTCTATACTTTCCTCAAGCGTAAGCTTATGGGGCGTTTCGGCAGGCTCATCATTCTCGATGCGGAATTTCTTATGAACTTCACCCTGGCTGCTTTGTTCATCAACGAGTTTTGCAGTCAGAACCACGTCGACACAGCGGTCACACAGCACATCGGATTCACCGTAATTGCTGCAGATACCGCAAATAGGTATATGGCAATTGGAACAATCTGCAATAGCATCGGCGGCGGGATGATACTCGCATTTCAATGTTGCCGTCTCCTTAGCAAAGTTTCGGGTCAGTGATCAGCCGTACAGATTCTCAAGCATTTAGTTGCATGCTTCAAGAGCCAGTCATCTGGCTGTAAACACGCGTAACAACACTCTAGCAGATTGAGAGCATTAGAAGTGACTTCGTTACTGCCTAATAGGTAGTATTCAGCTACAACCGTGAAACTGGAGTGGGTTAAGAGCCATTTGTAAGGTCCGCTTTGGTCTGGGAGCGGGCATTTGCCAGTTATCCCGTTTCTCAGAATTCCACTGATTGGGGATCTGAAAAACTGGAAATCTGCCTTCAGATTGAACAACCATTATTTCTCGCTTTGACCACTCCGAACTTCTGACACCCAAGCAACTTAAGGAAATCCTTAAACTCAATGCAGAGAATCCTAATTTGATTGAGAATACACTCCAATACCACAGTGAAGGCTGGAATTACGATGATACAGATAGCAATTGTTGAGGACTCAGAGGACGAGAGTGATCAGTACCGTGAATTACTTGAGGCTGCGTGGGACGACGTGACGGTAGATCAGCTATTCAATGAGGATCAGGCGCGTGCAATGTTTGACCGGAAACTCGCAGCTGGAGAGTCCTACGACCTGATTACGCTGGATATAGATTTGAGCGGTGGAGATCCGGGATTGGATAAAGACGGTGGATTTAGATTATTGACCGAGATGAGTAGTGATTTGCGTTCCACGGTCATCGTAGTGTCGGGGCGTCAGTTGAATTCAGAAGTGGCTGGATTCATGCGGGCTCTCAAGGTCGTTGATACCTTATCCAAACCACATTCGCCTGCAGACTACCTCAGGGCGGTGAGATTGGGTCTGCAGCTGCAAGCAAAGTCACCCAGCAAACCCATACTCGATGGGATGACATCAGAGTTTGGCTCACTGCGTTTATCTCCTTTGACAGGGAATTCTACATGGAACGGGCAAGAGATTAAGTGCACATTAACCCAGATGCGCCTCCTGGTGATGCTTGCAAAAAACTCACCCAATCATGTTGCAATAGGGAAGCTGAAAAAGGCATTGCCTACGCTAAATCCAACCACGGAAGCCGTAGCCGTACACATTGCCGAATTGCGAAAA
>DMJN01000112.1 GCA_003451715.1 Gammaproteobacteria bacterium
TACTACACCCCATTCTATTCCATGTTGCGGGCAGTCACGATTCCACTTTTTGGTATCGACTCGAGTTTCTGGGGCATGCTGGTGATGTTCGGCGCTATTGCCATACTTTTTGTAGTGCCCTGGTTGGACAGGAGTCCGGTAAAATCCATGCGCTACAAAGGCTGGTACAGCCGCATTGCCTTGCTCATGTTTGTGGTCAGTTTTTTAATTCTCGCAGTGCTGGGGACTCAAGCCGTCAGTCCTGCAAAAACGCTGCTCGCCCAGGTAATGACAATAGTCTATTTCGCCTATTTCATCGCCATGCCGTGGTATACGCGTGCCGAGAAGACGACAGCGCCTCCCGAGCGGGTCACCGGTCGATGGATCAGCATACCCCAACTCATCGGCAGTATCGTGCTGTTGACACTGCTGGTTGTCTTGCCATTGATGTTGGTGTCAGGCAGCGCGGAAGCGGCCTCAGCAGGCAATCTTGATCTGGAGCACGTGGAAACGGACTACGATGACAAGGATTCTCTGCAGCGTGGATTCAAATACTACATGAACTATTGTGTAAGCTGTCACGCCCTGGGATACGCACGATACGAGCGAACTGCAGATGATCTGGAGATTTCTCACGAGCTGGTGCTGGAGAATCTGGTGTTTGATGGATCGCTAATTGGTGACCTGATAGAGACATCGTTATCGGAAGATAGGGCGGAGCAATATTTCAGTGCGGCACCTCCAGATCTGACGCTTTCCGCCAGGGTACATGGCGCAGATTGGTTGTATTCCTATCTCAAATCGTTTTACAACGATCCAAGCCGGCCGTTTGGGACCAATAACAAGATCTTCCCGAACGTAGCGATGCCCAACGTCTTGTATGAACTTCAGGGAGATGTTACCTGTGACGATCATGGTACCGATGATCCTGCCCAATGCGACTTACACTATGTTGAAGGTAGCGGTTCCATGGCTGAAGCAGAATTTGATGATGCAGTCGCCGACCTGGTTAATTTTCTCTACTACATTGGTGAGCCGATTAGAGATAGGCGGCAAAGTATTGGCATCTGGGTCCTGGCATTTCTCAGCGTTCTCTATGTTCTTACGGCACTGACGGGTCGGGAATTCGCGAAAGACTACCATTAGAAGTTAAGCACTGGGCAGACAATTAACACACAAACAGGAACAGAGGACTGATTATGGGTGTGGTCGCGAAGAGATCTTCCATGACATTTTATTCAGACGGAACGAGTCATTACAGCCATCGTGTGCGCATCGTTCTGGCCGAGAAGGGAGTAACAGTAGAAACTATCGACGTTGACCCCGGCAATAAACCGGAAGACCTGGCGACACTGAATCCTTATAACACGCTCCCTACTCTGGTGGACCGGGATCTGGTTCTTTATGAGGCCGACATCATGATGGAGTATTTAGACGAGCGGTTTCCCCATCCACCCTTGTTCCCCGTCTATCCCGTGGCCAGGGCGCAGAGCCGACTGTGGATTTATCGCATCATGAAGGATTGGTGTAATCTGGTGGATTCGATCATGGCTGGCACCGGGGCGCCATCACAGTTGGAGAAGATGCGTAAGGAGTTACAGGAAAGTCTAATCTCCATAGCCCCGATATTCGGAGAGAAGCCCTACTTTATGAATGATGAATTCACAATTGTGGATTGCTGTGTTACCCCCATATTATGGCGATTACCCATCATGGGTATTGAATTACCTAAAAATAAAACCACCAAACCCTTGCTGGATTATCGTGACCGATTGTTTGAACGAGAATCGCTGATGGCCAGTCTGTCTGAGCAAGAGAAGGAAATGGTCTAGGGACCGGAACCACCACCTGGACAAGCATATGACCACTCTTGCTCACAGCAAGACTGCTCTGGCCATATACTTGTTCAGAGGATCTCCAATTTTGTCCTGGGCTGTGAGTGAGTAATTGCAATGAGCATGACTTCAAGCCGGCCTTATATCGTACGTGCACTCTACGAATGGATCCTCGAGAATGAGTGCACTCCCTATATTCTGGTCAATGCCTACGCCGAAGGCGTGGAAGTCCCACAGGAACACGTTAAAGACGGCCAGATTATTCTCAACGTGTCTCCAGCTGCGGTGCAGAATCTGTCGATTCGAAACCAGTCTATAGACTTCGATGGGCGTTTTGCGGGAATACCGAAACGAGTGTATGTTCCAGTGAATGCCGTCATGGGAATTTATGCGAAGGAAAATGGACAGGGAATGATTTTCGAGACTGAAGGGAATCTGCCCGATCCGACGGATCCGACCGGGTCAGATGATCCTGGCTCAGGTGTTCACAGCGTGAAGTCCGAGCCAGGTTCCAGGAAGCCGCCGCTACGTCTGGTGAAATGAGTTCGCAATCCTGCTGCACCCGAAAATTAACCCTGGTCGAGGTACTAGTTAATATATTCGAAGACTTTTACGACTCTGGTTACTCCTGACACATTGCGGGCCAGGTTCGCAGCACTATCGCCTTGTACCTGACTTAGAAGCCCCATTAAGTACACAGCACCGTTTTCAGCTATTACCCGAACTTGCCCGGAGGGTACATCACCATTGGCTAGCATCAAGGTACGTACCTTGGTTGCTATCCAGGTGTCATTGCTTTTGGAAAGTAGGCTGGTGCTACCGGACACTTCCAACTCATTGTGAATGCGTTTGATCTTGGAACTGGCCTGGGAAGCAATCTCCGTTGCCCTTGCTTTGAGTGCATCCGATTCCACCTGGCCCACTAATAGGACCACGCCGTTGTGGCTGATCACGTTGAAACTGGCTTGCCGAAAAGCCGTCTCTTGTGATTGCATGTTTACAGCCACTTTAGTTTCGATCGACTGATCTTCGACAACAGCGCCAGCGGTTCTTTCGGTAGGATCTTCCTGAATGCCCTGTTCGCCAGTGGTTCGCACTAGTATGCTTGTACATGAACTTGTAAATAGGATTACCAGGATTGCCAAGAATCTGTAGAAATTCATACGTCATCTCCTCCAAATAATTGAGTATCAATAAAGTCACACAGGCAATGAATTATCACCAGGTGGACTTCCTG
>DMJN01000126.1 GCA_003451715.1 Gammaproteobacteria bacterium
CACTTTTGGATGCAATTTAACACCACAGTGACATCCACCTTCAAAGGGAATGGGCATATAAAAGCTCCTTAATTTAAGATGAGTCCCGTTAGTCTATTACATAAACATCTATTGATAGGTTTCTTTGGCCAGTATTAACTACTATTGAGTCAAGATTTGTAGTGCCATCGGAGATGTTTACCAAGTTTCTCATTACTATATTTGCACCATCACGCTTCCAGACCCCTGAAAACGTACCAGAGAAAAAAGTATCTTTATCAACCACACCACGACCCTGGCCAGAAACTGTGCCCCCATTGCCTGTGCTGTCATATTTGAGCAAGTAGGAGGCGTATACTGTGCCATATGTTCCCATTTCACCTTGTGCTGTAATTACACTCTCTCCATCTCTAAATTCTACTGAAGTGAGTTGCATTGTCGTGCGCTCTTGGCGGGCTTGTAGGGTAAGACTATCGGTGCTCATAAATAGATCCTCAATGGCAAGTTTAGTAGTTTCTTTATACTTGTATTCACAAGTTACTACAAATATCGGCTATCTGGGATACCAAAATAGGTGATTTTCAGGGCATAAGCCCCAGACAGACCTCAATGCCATGCATTTGGAAGCGATACGGTCACTGGCTGAGAATTAATCATTCGGCCTAGGGTAGTATCCTCCTTCTTCTGAAATACGCTGACGTTCATCTAAATTAAATTCTTCGATATTCTCAGGAAGGCCGTAGTTCAGAGGAGGTATTCCTCTTAATGCATGCAAACTACGTTCATTTCTGAATCCAATCTGTGTTAAATACTCAATAGCCGCATCTTTGTTAGAAGATTGATTGTCTGTTTGATATATATTGAACAGTAATAAAATGATTATCGCCGTATTCGTTTTTGTCATATCTCTCACCCCACAAAAAACCAATTGTTAATTTTTTTTCAGATTTTTTTTGAAATTATCTTTTATGTGTTGAGAAGGCAACTATCATTAGAATACCGCGCGGAATGGGCCCCCGGGGTCATATATAGCACTGCCCCTCCAAATGCGTGAAAGGGGGGATAGAATCGGCTTTTAGTAGGGTGAGTAGTAGGGTGTAATCACAAAAACCTTTAAAAGCCCCATGAGTAAAGGCGTCTTGATTCCGGCCCCGGGCACCAATAAAAACAAGGTGCAAACATCCCCATTTTAGGTGCACCCTAAATTGAAGTTTTTCAACAGTTCATGTTTGGTCAAATACTCCCAGGGAGTGAGATCATTCAGGGAATCATGTGGTCGTTCGTCGCTGTATTCTCTGATCCAGTTTTCTGTTCTTTCCCGAAATTCTGTCAGTGTTCGGGATGCATACATGTCTAGAATCTCAAAATTAAGGGGATACTAATAACTTAGTTTCCCCTAGTATATTAGGGTACTACTAATGGCCTGGTTCTATGTACATCAACAGGTAAAGCAATATCCGCATCATGATTAACCCTTGCAAGCTGCCATTCAAACCACGATTTCTCTCGTCCTTGTTGGAAAGAGCGTTAGGCCTGCACCCCCTGGGTAAAATCTATGATGCGCGCCCACCCGATACCACGCCGCTTGAATTCCTTGACTATTCCATAAATGCGCTCGGTGTCAGCATCGAGTTAAAAAATGCAGTGAATCTCGATGATATCCCGCGCGAAGGACCGGTGTTGATTGTTGCGAATCATCCACTGGGTGGGCTGGAAGGGATGGTCATTGCCAAAGTAATAGCCGAAGTGAGACCCGATCTACGGGTGTTAGCTAATGAGCTGCTATTACGTATCCCAGAGCTGGCCGATTTCTTTATTGGCGTTAATGTAATCTCAAGTACTGCGGCAGCGGGAAACGTCGGAGGAATCAAACAGGTACATAAACACCTGAAGCATGATGGTGCCGTACTGATCTTTCCCGCCGGTATGGTATCTGCCTATGAATTTGAACAGCGTCGAATTCAGGATCGCTCCTGGAACCGGTTAGCTGGACAACTGTTAAAGCGTTACCAGTGTACTTGCGTGCCAGTCTATGTGGAAGGCCGCAACAGTAGCTACTTCTATGCTGCTGGCATGCTGCATCCACGATTGAGGACCTTGTTCTTGCCGCGCCAGTTAGCCAACAAGCAGGGGTATAGATTGCCGCTTACCATCGGACGGCCGATACCTGCTCAGGAACTGAGACTCTTGCAGAGTCCTGCAGCCGTGACCGAATATCTGCGCGTGAGTACCGACGCATTGGCTCAGACAAGCACCAAAATAAAACAACCCGAGCAAGTGGGAATTGACAAGGTCGATACCGTTGCCACTGCCACAGATTCTGAGTCCGCGCTACAAGGATTGCAGGAATATCGACTTATCGAACATGAAGAATTTGATGTTTATTGCGCCCCTTTTGACAGCCTTGGCGTGATCATGGAGCAGATCGCTATTGCACGAGAGCTTACGTTTCGTGGTATTGGTGCAGGCACTGGCTTGTCCAGGGATTCGGATCGATTCGACCCCAACTACCTGCATTTATTTTTATGGGACAAATCTGAACAAAGAATTGCTGGAGCCTACCGAGTAGGACTGGTAGACGAAATCGTCGCCAGGCATGGGGTCAAGGGCTTATACAGCCGCTCTATGTACAAGTACGACGAGGCCTTTATCGACAGACTGGGATCGGCAATCGAGATGGGCAGGTCTTTCATTCATCCGGACTATCAACGCCGACCGGTATCTCTTAATTTATTGTGGCGAGGTATTGGCGCTATACTCGTGCAAAGACCCAGGTATCACACTTTATTCGGCTCAGTTGGTATATCTCGAGATTACAGCGATCTGGCGCGGGCACTCATTGCCGATACCTTGATGACAAATTTCAGAGCCAGTGAATTCGATCAATTGGCTAAGCCTATTACGCCTCATAAAATTTCGAATCGAGTCTGGACAACAGAAATGCTGGAAGAATTGGCTAATGTGAAAATGCTGAGCAAATTGATTGGTCGCTGTGATCCCGGGAAGGCAGTACCTGTGCTTTTGCGCCACTACCTGTCATTGAATGGCAGGTTGGTTTGTTTCAATATTCATTCCAAATTCAGCGAATCCCTGGAAGGGCTGATTATTGTGGATGTGCGAAAAACCAATCCTAAAACTCTCATCCGATTTTTAGGTGCGGAAGGCTACGAGTACTTCCAATCATTCCACAAATTGAAAGATTCCGCATGACGGTGTGAGCACTGAAATCAAGGGGCCTGAACATGATCAGCCTGGATTCTCTAAAAAACTTACCGAAAAGGAATGTGGTGTATTAGATACTGAGGAGTAAACCTTGCTGAGAAAAGCGTGAAGCAATAAGCTCTCGCTAGTGTAGTCACTGATTAGTAATTGGAGAACAGATAAACTTGGATTAACCACAGGAGAATCATGCTATGAAAATTAGAAGAGTGGTTGTTTTAGATTTATTCACTTATAAAAAATTCCTGATTTCCATGCTGATGGTTTTTCTGCCATCTAGTAGCTTTGCGCAGCAATCCCAGACGGAAACTATCACCCACCTGACACCGCCGAGCATAGCAGATCTACCCCTGATCATGGACACCGCTACAGCAGGTCCGATTCGGGTCGACCTGGTCACCGATGGATTATCCCATCCCTATGGAATGGTATTTCTACCAAACGGAGACATGCTGATTACCGAGCGCGCAGGACGGGTTCGCATTCTGCGCGACGGGATTTTATTGCCGGATCCTGTACCGGGTGCGCCAGATATACGAGCGCGCCGCTTGTCCGGCTTGCAAGATATTGCCCTGCATCCGAACTTTAGTGAAAACCAGTTGGTATATCTCAGCTATAGCAAGCCCGGAGTAGATGAACCTGATGCTGAAGCTGAAGAACCGACAAGACCCTCCCTGACATTGGCCCGCGGTCGTTTCGACGGCACCGCATTCCATGACATGCATGAAATTTTCAGTGCCGGTCCCGCCGCCAATGGTGGCTCGAGACTTCTATTTGCGCCGGACGGTTCGCTATTCATGAGTGCCGGCGGCGCTTTTACCGTGCCAATCAGTGCACACCGCGCCCAGGACCTGAACGACCATATCGGCAAGCTACTGCGCCTGAACGATGACGGCAGTGCCCATCCGGACAATCCGTTTACCGGTGCACTGGACACCAAGCCGGAAATATATTCATTGGGCCATCGTAACCAGCAGGGTCTCGCAATCAATCCACGTACCGGCGATCTCTGGGCAGTGGAACACGCTCCCCAGGGAGGGGACGAGTTGAACATCATATTGCCGGGGCGAAACTATGGGTGGCCGCTGGTTTCTTATGCACGAGATTATGCGGGTTCGCGTATCACACAAATACCCTGGCAGGCAGGGCTGGAGCAACCAACCGTATTCTGGGTGCCTTCTATCGGTCCTTCCGGGCTAACATTCTATACAGGCGACAAGTTTCCCCGTTGGCAGGGAGACGTGTTTGTCGGTTCACTGCGTACAGGTACCTTACGCGGTACAGGACATCTGGAGCGCATTGATCTGAACGAGCAGGATCAGGAAATCGCCAGGGAGTGGCTGTTAGAAGAATTCAAGCAGCGCATACGGGATGTACGACAGGGCCCGGAGGGATATTTATACGTGCTTACCGAAGCAGAAGATGCGGCATTACTCAAATTATCACCGGTTGAATAACTATTAGTATCCCCTTCTTTTTCGAGCAGGCCAGGTGATATTTCAAACGAAGGAAAACCTAGACCTTCTTGGGGGATAGTTTTATTCTACTTTTACTCGCGATATTGGTTAATTCTAAAGCCGCTGAGTCAATATGCTAATTCAATTCACTTATGTATAAGCAGCAAGTAGTCCCTTTAAGTTGAGAGACCGCTTGTCTCATTGATAAAGGAGTAATAATAATGATGGGCTCGCTAAAAAGTATTAGATTTTCGACTATCTTCCTTTCCCTGGTATTAGTACCTTCACTTGCGTTTTCTCAAGGCAATGGCAATGAAGGAAATCCCAACGCCGCAATAGCAGAATTGCAACAGGATGTGGCTGATCTGAGTGCAGATATCTCTCTCGTTGAGACGAACCTCTCCGGAGATATCTCGTTGCTGCAAAGCTCATTAACTCAGTCTGCTGCAGATCTGCAAGCACAAATTGATGCCCTGAAATTGTCTACTGTGGCAGCCGACTGTCAGGCGGATCCTGACGCCTTACAAAATGCGGTTGACGCAGCACCTGCAGCAGGTGCGATTATTAATGTTAGTGGTAACTGTAATTCTACAGTGATTTTTGCAAAGCGAAATCTGGTTATTGATGGCTGCGGCAGTACCTTAATTAGCGGTGATATATCTGATGACGTTAGTGCTGCTCTTTATATAGAAGGTTCAACGGCAATTCAGATCAGCGGTGTCGATGTAGATGCCAATGGAGATTCCAACGGGCTTCTTACTTGGAGCTCCCAGATTTTCCTCTATGATTCTTCGGTTACCAGCTCTGGGGCGGGCATCAATCTCAACCTCGGTTCGACGGCAATTATGGCGAATGTTGATTCCACCAGCACTAGCGGAGCCAACACTGCACTGAATATTGGGAACAATTCAGCGGTCATTTCGAACGAGTCACTGACCCTAACCAATGCAACTGGTCAGACCAACGCAAGTGCATTGAACATTGCACAAAATTCTTCCTATGCTTAGTACAGTGGCACCTTAACCACTGAAGGCACAATTTATTTAACCCGTAGTGGTGTCGCCTTTATCCAGAATGGAACTCTTTCCAGTGCAAGTTCCAATGGCGTGTTCTTTCTGCAGCGAAGCTCTTCTGTTCAGGTCTCACCAGTTAGTGGCAACAGTGTGACAATTACAGGCGCAACAATCCCTCAGGGAGAAGATCCAGATATCGTTATCTCACCCCTATGGGCATTTAGTGGAAGCGATATATTTCTAGGAGGAGCCGGAGATGTGACAGTAAATGGTAATTTTGCTATAGCTCAGCGTTTCAGTTCACTGTTTACCAACGGCAATGTTAATTTCAATCTAAACACGATTATTATTCAGCAAAATGCGGTAATGGATTTACTCAGTGCGGGAACTACGAACTTCATCAAAATGCCCTTTGTACTTATTAGACTGGGTGGTGGAGTAAGAAATTTAACCGGCGTGGAGTTGACCTCAGTTTCCTGCGACGATTCCGCTTGGACTAATGGGTTAATTGCCTGTCCCTAGTACGCACACCCCGGGTGGCCGGGAATGGAAAATTTGGACACCCACAGAATTATTAGACTAAGTTAGAGCTTTTAATGACTGTAAATTGTGGGTGTCCAATAAATCCTTTACAACATTATGGGAAACTAAAACCTTCTTGAAATGTCAATATTCGAGAATCTATCTTAATCAGGAGGCAAGGATGAAAATTCTTCAAACATTTCTCACGGTTTGGTCGGATTAACTGTTTCTAGTTTAGCCATAGCTCAGGCCTCCATTGGGGTATTTGATTTGAATAGAGCGCTATTTGAAACAGACGCCTGGAAGGCTGAACTGGAAACACTCGAAGGCCAGTTCGCTGAAGAACAGGCAACCGTTGTTCAATTAAGGGCAGAGTTAGAAGAACTATTTGCAACAATCGAAGTAAATGCCCCGACGTTCACAGAAACACAGATCCAGCGACTTCAAGAAGAAGGGCAATTTAAGCAACTGAGAATCCAGCAGATTGGAGAAAGGGTGCAGTCTTCTTTAAGGGATACCCAAAATAATTTTTTAGAGCGTTATCGCCAGCTTCTAGGCGATGCTATCAATGAAGTGTATGAAGAAGGTGATTACGACTTTATTTTGAGGTCTGAAAGCGTTGTGGTTTCGGGGTTTTCCTTCGATGTAACCCCAGAAGTTACAGCAAAGTTAAATGAAATGATTGCCTCTACTAACCAATAATCCGGATTAGCTACCGCATAGAGCTGCATTTCAATACGCTACAGTTTCCCACAAAATTAACGGCAAAACGTTCCCGCGGAAACGCTTTTTTGCCTTTGGCTGCTGTGAGTAGCTGTTCCTTACCGACAGCTTCTGAATTTCCGGGCCAGTTGAGTGATTTTCTTGCTGTTACCTTGTGTTCCAAAATGCCTTAAAAAAAGCTGCGTTACCACACTTCGCATGCCCAAGCCAAGCAGATATGGGCTAAATTTGCTGGCCATTGATCTACATCCTTTACAGAACTGATATATATCAATAAAAGTAGCTATCAACCAATTAGTCTGCACGGAGTGCTTGTGTAAGTACACATTCAAACTAATCAATACTGCTTAGCAGTGGCGCAGTAGCTACATCATTTTTTAACAGGAGTGGACCATGAAAAAAAATATCGTAATAGGGCTGTTCTCAACGATG
>DMJN01000196.1 GCA_003451715.1 Gammaproteobacteria bacterium
AGGTGCTGACGGGGTACAGCCATGCTGATTGATCCGGCTCAAATCAAGCCTTCGGATAGGGCCGATAGATAGGACCGATATACTCGAGAAGTTCTATAGCAAGGTGGGCGATCGGCTTGATACCGGTAAGGAATTCGAACTATTTCGGGTGGAATTCGGTGATGCCTATATGCTGTTGATTGGTTAATACTGCAAATTGTCGCAGAATGATGTTTAACTTGTCAGTACCAGCTAAACTATTCATGACCTGATCATTTCCTATTTGTAAAGAAACAGGACAGTAAGATGAAAAACCTTAGTCTAATCATATTCGCCCTCGTTGGATTAATGTTATCGGGATTGACTTACACCGCAGAAGATTTCTCGGCTCTACGCACCGAATGGAATCAACCGGACCTGCAGGGAGTTTGGAATTTTTCATCGGACATACCTTTGCAGCGATCCACGCAATATGGTGAGCGCGAGTTTCTTACCGCCGAGGAAATTGATGAGATAAAAGCCAGGCGAGCGGCTATAGATGAATTTTCCGACGCAGCAATTCCCAACGGTGGGCTCAACGAAGCCTATAACGATTTCTGGGTGGAAACTGCAGCCATCAGCGACGCCGTTCGAACTTCGATAATTGTTTATCCAACAAATGGTCGCTTGCCTCCTTTTGCGGAAGGAGCCATTGTGCTACAGGGGAGATTGGCACCGGACGTTGAAGGTGAACGCCCTGTAAGGATGATCACCGGAGGGATCGGTTCCGATGGTCCGGAAGACCGGAGCTTATCGGAGCGCTGTATCATGGGTTTTAACGCAGGGCCGCCGATCTCACCCAGTCTCTATAACAATAACCTGCAAATCGTCCAGAGCCGGGATCACGTGGTGATCATGACAGAGATGGTACATGATGCACGCATCGTACCCCTGGATGGGCGTGATACTCTCAATGAGAACATCGGCCTGTGGTCGGGTGACTCCCGCGGCTACTGGGACGCTGAAACCTTGGTGGTGGAAACACGCAATTTCAATGGCATGACCCAATCATTCGGGCCTGCCGGGACTTCTGAAACGAAATTCCTGATCGAGAGATTCACACGGGTTGGCAACGATACCATCGAGTATGAGTTTACGGTGGAAGATCCGAATGCCTATACCGACAGCATTACGGGAATTATTCCTCTGACCAAGGTGGCGGGGCTGCTTTATGAATACGCCTGTCATGAAGGCAACTATGGCATGATGAACATCCTGCGCGGAGCACGCACCGAAGAGGCGATGGCTGAATCTTCTGAACAATAACTTCACTAGTAGTTAGGGTTGGAAAAATACAGCAGTTTCGGTATTGACAAGTTAATCACTATTTCAGGCAAAGGAGAGCATAGACATAGAAGGAGATAGCTTTTATTCTACCTTTACTCACAACAAACAGGAGTAGCCTGGCATGGCTAAAAAAATCGACTGGTATTATCACCGCCCTGGCTGAACCAGCTGCACCCGAGCCGCCAAGTTCTTGACGGAAAGTGATATAACCATCGTGGAACAGGTTCCCGCCAGCAAGAAACTGGCCGAAAAGGACGCCCGCGAGCTGATGAAATCGGCGAGCAAGCTGCACGTGGCCAAGGGCAAGAAACTCAGCGAGTTCAAGGTCGGTGCAAAGCCCGAGGTCGCCGCAGTGGCCGCCATGCTGGGACCCACCGGCAACCTGCGTGCGCCCACCATGGTGCGTGGGAAGACACTGATTGTCGGCTTCAACGAAGAACTGTTCACAAAACTACTGGGCTAGCACCGGCCGGGGCATTGACAAGTTAACTCCCGGAGTCGACGGTAATCTCACCTGAATAATTCTATATACCCACTGCCTTTTCCCAGGACGTAAATGGTTTTTAGCTTGTTAGTACCATAGCCGCAGCTAATCTGGCTGAGATTTAATGTAGGCCGCAATATCAGACAATTCTTGTGGACTGAATATTTTGCTAACCTCGGTCATTCTCCTTTTATGCTTTCCATCTACTACGAAGGATCGTTTGTCAGAGGCAAAAAGTTGCAACTGCTGCAAAAGGTAAGGCCCCTCCAGATGTGTGATATAAGGACTTTTGGTAAAGCGGCGGCCCATCCATCCTGCATGACATCCAGCGCAATTTTCCTCGTACAGTGGCTTCCCATTATCGCTATCACCATTCACTGTCTCAGAAGAATGTAAACGCTTCTGGTGGGAGTAATAGTCCACCACCCCAGACAACTCTGACTCTGTAAGACTTTTCGTTTGCCTTGCCATTTCCATCACTGCTTCGCCTGACGGTGAAGCACCACGAGTCTCGGCGCGAAAATTGTGTAATTGTTCTTCCATGTACCAGTTCTGCATACCATTTAGAGAAGGCGCATAAGCTTGAGTACCAAAACCCGTAGCATGACATCCCTCACAAGCTCCAATAATCTCATCCAGAGTATTTGGTACAGGTGCCTGGGCGCAAGCGGCAACGATAAACAGCGCGCCGAACAATGAGGGCAAGAAGATTGATTTTTTCATTCTACCTCCGACTATCGGTAGAATGAGGATAAGCCTGTTTGCTTAAGAGAGTCTTAACAGGCCGAACTGCCTCATGGTTAACAGTAATGCCAAGTTGTATATTCTTGGTGAATTCATGACTAAATTGTCGCAGAACGAGGATTAACTTTTCAGTACTTACACAACGTATCAGTTTTCCTGGGAGCCGCTAAGCTCCCTGAGTACAGATTCCATCTCTCTCTTAGCAGGCTCGTCAACAGCGTTCGCTATCAATTCCTCTAAAGCTGTCCTATAAGCGAAAGAAAAGGATTCTTCTGAAGGCATTTCATAATCCGGAATGATGCCAGTTTCCTCATAGTTGGAATTTGTAACTGAGTCTACCGACTGCCAAACCGGAACCGCAACCATGAATCGGGGGTGTACTCGATATGTATAATTGGGTCTCGCTCCACCTCTAGTTTTCTCACCAACAATACGAGCACGATCGCGAACCTGTAAAGTGTAACCAAAAGCTTCAGCTCCGGAATACGTATTTCTACTATTCAGTACGAAAACAGGCCTTGTTTCTCCATACATCGGGCCGAGCAATTCATCGCTGACACGATATTCACCCGTAACTGCACCCACTCTATCGACGAATGTGCTAATCAGTGCGTTTGCGGGTTCTAGGAAGTAACTCAAAAATTCAGTGACTATTTCAGGACTACCTCCACCATTCTGGCGGAGATCGATTATCAACGCTCCTGTATGCTGCACGAAAGTCATCGCTGCAGCCAGGGCGTCTTTAGACCCATTTCCGTCGGTAAAAGCTCGATAGTCTATATAACCTATATTTCCCCTCAGCCGCTCAACTTTTTCGAATCCGAAATTACGTCGTTTCGCAAGTGTTTCTGCTTCTGCAGTCTGTTCTGGAGGAACATTTTCAAAATCTCCACTGTAGTCTGCAGGAATATCCGCCGAATAGAAGTTGATCCAAACATGTCCATCAGTATCGATAGGCCACAATATGCGATCCATAGCTATCATGAATTCTCTACCAGTAGTAACTTCGTCAAATGTTCCACTGGCCAGATTTTGGCGTAAGGCAATAGCATATTCTTCGCCAATTTCTGGGATCACGTGCCGCTCCTGGAAAATTGATGCTGCCCTATTGATTACTAACTGCTTAATCTCCTGTGTTATCGGGTATGGTTCGCTTTGTGCGAGAGCTACGCTGGTGATTAAGCACAATGAGAAGCAGATACATTGAAAGATTGTAACTACTCTAATGTTTCGCATTTCAATTTCCAGTTGATTTTGACTTGCAGTGATTTCTTTACTGTTTGATTGGCATTGGTATGTCAATCTCCCAAATCTATTCATTACGTAGAGCATTCACCGGATTATCTCCAACCACCTTGATGGATTGTATAGCCACAGTCAGTACTGAGACCACGAGTACTGATAACATGGCTATTACGAATATCATTGGACTGATTGAGATACGATAAGCAAAACCTTCCAACCAGATATTCAGGGCATAAAAAACCAGAACCGATGCCACGATTGCTGCAACAATGATCAGGACAATAATTCCTTTAAACATGACCGCCAGTATCCGCGTAACGGAAGCCCCCAGCACTCTCCGTATCCCTATCTCTTTGGTCTTTTGGTCGATAGTAAAAGCCGTAAGCCCAAACAATCCCAAAATTGCGACAAGAATACTCACTCCTGAACCGGCCAGTGTCAGTTGAGTTTGGTTTTGTTCATTGGCATACAAACCATCAAGGATTTCATCAAGGAAGCTGTAATCAAAAGGTGTTTCGGGCATTATCATGGTCAATGATCTCTCCACGTACCCAAGGATGGCTTGAATATTATTCGAATCAACATCCATCACCAGATAACGCTGCCAACGCCAGTCATCGTAAAAAAAATAAATGAGCTGCGGTCGGATTTCTTCATGCAATGAAGAAAAGTTGTAGTCCGTAAACACACCGATCACCTCTCCAGAAACTAATGCCAGGGGAGTATCAATTTCTTTGCCGATCGGATCAGCCCAACCCATCTGCTTGACCAGGGATTCATTCACCAGGTAGGGGAAGAGACTGGTATCTTCTGTAGATCTATTACCAGGAGAAAAATTGCGACCGTTAACCAAAGGTATTGAAAAGGTATCAAGGTAATTCTCATCGACACTATAGGTATCGACAAGCACATTAATCTCCTCTCCCTGATCATTAAGTATTGTCGCTAACTCGCCAACGGCCGGGGTTCCGGGAATCTGGTCGGCCATGGTGACATTGTATATGTCTGGATGCCTGGACAATTCAGTCATTACTGCGCGATAGTCACTTCCATTGGCGATGGTATTGACCCAGACTATCAATTTGTTTTCCCTCTCAAAGCCCGGAGGTCGGTTTTTCATAAAACTGACCTGCTGGTACATAATCAGCGCACTGGCGATCACACTGATCGACACTAGCATTTGCAGTCCGATTAAAATACTTCGCAAGTTGATACCAAAATTGGAAAGCTTCACGACAGGTCTGAACATCTTGTACCCCGTCAGCACCTAT
>DMJN01000087.1 GCA_003451715.1 Gammaproteobacteria bacterium
TTGTCCTCGCCGAGATAGTAAGGAAGTGCCAGGCGCGTGGCATCGGATTGCTGCAACTCATTATCGAATTTTTCGGCGAGTTGCTGCCGCTCTTTCTGCAAGCTGATGATGTCAAACAGGCGCAGTTGTTGTTCCTCTAGATACTCTTTTTCTTCTTCTTCATCCGGAAGCGGCTCCAGACGAATGTCGACAGCCTGATATTCCAGACCAGAGTCGAGATCGCGTACCAAGATCGTGCTATTGCGACTGAAAATCACCTTGTCGTTGTCTACTGTAAATACGGGATCACTTTCCTGCGCTGCGGTTCGAGTCAGTTGGGTGATACCGCCGGATCGCAGGTTTTTTACGTAGATATCACCGGCTCTGGCATAGGTTTTCAATCTGCCATTGGGTGATCTGATGTTGGAGGGGACATCGACCGATGGGAGATCTCCCGCTACAACTTGCCGTAGATTGTCGCCATCGGCATCTACCCTGAACAAATCAGTCAGTTCTGTTCCTTCCTGCTTCTGTCGAAAATAGATGCCGCGACTATCGTCAGCCCAATAGGCTTGTTGCGGGGCGCGGCCAATCCAGTCCGGATGAGCCATGGCTTGTTCAAGCGTAATGGATTGGGATAGAGCAGAGCCTGCCCACGTCAGGCAGATTACTGCAGCAATAATTGCACGGTTCATGGTCAGGTTCCGGTTCAGCCAGTGCTAGCGGCTTTCAACTGCTTGGATTAGTACTCGTCATAGCCTTCGGTGAGTTCAACATAGATACCCGCAGGATCCGTGAAATAGGCAATATTCAGCCCAATGGCCGGGATTTCCCGATAAGGCACATCGAATACGACTCCCTTCGCCTCCAGTGTCCGGCAAAACTCTTCCAGATTGTCTATTTCAAAACCAATGTGATCGATACCGGTTCCCTGGGTGGGTTGACGGTCCTGATCCGTACCACCGAAACTGAGATTCATGCCGGGCACATTGGTGGTGGTTACAATGCTGCCGCGGGGTCTGATTTCCAGTTCGAACATATCGACGTACCACTGGAGCAGTTCTTCATGGTCCCGGGTAATGAAATGTATATGGTAACCCGTAATTTCTTGCTGCAGTCCCTGGTCTTCCTGCATCTCAACCACGATATCATCGGGCAGGAATACGTAGGCATTGGTTTGACCTTCGGCGCCGGGGAAAATACGCCCAACACCCAGACCGTCGGCGCGCCATTTGTCGAGAAACCTGGCCATGTCGCGTACTTTAAAACCGAAATGGTCCATCTTGGTCGCTCGCGATCCCATTGTGGGGGCCCTGTCGGTTAGTGCCACCATCATATTGGGTAACTTGGCAACGGTCAGCGGGCCACGCTCTACAATTGTTGCGTTGAAATGTTCAACCCAGATGCGTTTGTGTTCGCCCATATCGGACACGTTCAGGTGCACATGGCCGTAGGTGATGCCGTTTTCATTAGGGGTGGCGAGTTGCCCAAAGGCTGTTGTAGCTAACATGCTCAACACGGCAAGGCTAATCAGAGCTCTCACGATATACTCTCCTGAGTGGTTGTTTATGGCCTTAAGATAATGACACTGGGCTGTTGAGTCTTCAAGGTTAGAGTGTCAGGCGCCGGGGGAGCCTGTAACTGGCCTGTGAGTGATGGTAATGATCATGATTTCATGTAGTTGAAATTTGGGCGCCAGGTCTACTGTTTCCCGTAGTCCATCGAAGTCAGGACCAACTTGTTTAATTGGTGATTGGCCTAGAGCCGAGAGTCAGATACGGCTCGCGGTTGCATGATGCGTGGAACTAGGATGAAAGAGTAATGACAATAGATTGGGAAGTTGTTTGAGAATTATAGTAACACTAAAGGCTTAATCATCTAGTTTCTCGACAGTTTTCGTCACTTTATTTAAATAATACGTTATTATCTTGCCCCTGCTTGTTGAGCGCCCTGTTTCCTAAATCGGGCGAAAATCTAAAATGCCCACTTAAGGTAAAGGTAGAGAGGGCAATGCGCAAAAGATTTCCATGTAAACACAAAGCTATTACCGTCGGGGCAATGCTCGCCAGTTTATCACTACCTGTCGTGGCCCAACAAGACAACGATATTGAGATCGAAGAAGTCATAGTTACTGGCTCCTTCCTGAGAGGTAGTCCACTGGATGCCCCATCCCCAGTAAATGTTATCGGCCGTGACAGTATCGAAGCCCAGGGAGCATCAGCGATCTGGGATGTCATCAGAAACCTGGAGGTAAACCAGGGTTCCGATACCGGCATCCACGGTTCCAATGACGCCGGTCAGTTATCAGGCACGGCATCGGTAAACCTGAGAAACTTGGGTGGTAACTCAACCCTTACCCTGATCAACGGCAAGCGGTTCACTCCAGCTGCGGTTGTGAGCAGTTCCGGTCAAGAATTCGTTGACCTTAATGCCATCCCCATGGTAATGATACGCTGGGAAACACTAGATTCTCAGTCGGCGTGATTGATGCGACTGATGAAGAACCTCCCTTGGTCAGACGTGCAGCCTTTAACCCTTCGATTTTTGATAGGCGTGGTCGTCGCTGGTATGCGAGGGTTTTGTGGCAGTTTTAAGCACTGATCAAGATCAGTGAACGAGAAATGGCGATGAGCATTCATCGCCATTTTTTAAATAATGCATTACCATGTTGCTTTATTAATGATCGCCTTTAGTTTGCTAAGCTGGGTAGAAATCTAAAATACCCACAACTTTAAAATAAGAGGGAGAGGAAAATGCGCAAAAAGTTTCCATGTCGGCGTAAGGCCATTACCACTGGGATAATTCTCGCCGGTCTATCACTACCTGTCGTGGCTCAAGAAGACGATGATACTGAGATCGAAGAAGTCATAGTTACTGGCTCCTTCATCCGCGGCACGCCGCTGGATGCACCATCTCCGGTACAGATTGTGGACCGCGAGAGTATCGAGGCACAAGGTGCTGCGATAATCTGGGACGTGATCAAGAACCTGGAGGTGAACTCCGGTTCATTTACCAACTCCGGTTCTGGAGAACGCTCCCAAGTCGAAGGTACCGCGCAGATTAACCTGCGTAACCTCGGTGAGAACTCGACCCTGACATTGATCAACGGCAAGCGAGTGACACCCTATGCTGCCATCACGACCGGCGGTGGCGAATTCGTGGATATCAATGCCATTCCCCTGGTGATGACCGATCGCATCGAAGTACTTACCGATGGTGGTTCGGCCCTGTACGGTGCTGACGCGGTGGCGGGTGTGGTCAACGTGATCATGCGTACCGATTTCGAAGGCTTGGAGATCTACGGTGATATTCAAGGGGTCGAAGAAGCAAGTTCTGCCTACGATACGACTCTTAGCGGCATCTGGGGCTGGTCCAGCGATAGTGGCGATACTCACTTTGTGCTTTCGGCAGAGCGCTTCGAGCGGGATAAGGTCAATGTCATGGATGGCAATCACATCGATGAAAACACTCAGTTCAATGGCGGTACGTCCTCAATCGGCAGCGGGATAAGACAAACCGCCTTCGGTGCCAATATCAATCCAGCCTATCTCCGTGATGATATTGTGGCCTTTAACCTTTCCGAGGGTGGCGATGGCGACGCCGTCTATGGCGATCCGCTCTGTGAATCAACCCTCACCGCTGAGGGGACTCCAATGTATACCGGCAGCTTGCGGGAGCAGCGCGGTGAGCGCAGTGGTGCCTGTCTCGAGGACGTGTCCCGATTTAATTTCCTCGCCAGAGACACCGAGCGTACCAGCTTTGCCGCAGCATTCGACCATAGCTTCAGCGAAGCGGCGGAATTCTATTCCTTCGTGAACTGGATGGAGAATAAAATCATTCTCGAGGGTGGCGGACTGAACAATACTGGTGGTTCCAGTCGGACTCGTGGACCGACGGTGATGCTGGCCACACCCGGTGCCTATACACGTAGTCCATCGTACGGCTTCAATGCCATCGCCCAGACTTCGGAACTGGGCTGGTTCGCACCAAGCATCGGCCTGACCCGACCGACCGCGGCGGATATTCCGAATGCGCCGGTTGATATAGCAAACGGTGGCATGAACATCACCCACCTGATTAATCCACGGGACGGAATACCCCGAACCGGTCAGCGTTCCAACCAAAACGAGTCCGAATCATCTCTAGTGCAGGCTGGTTTGCGTGGTGACTTCACTTACCTCGATCGACCCTGGAACTACGATGTGGGTATTTCCTGGAGTCAATCCAGTAACGAACAGACCTACCAGACCTTCCATCGCACACGCACAGAGCTGGCGGCGAACGGTCTGGGAGGTCCAAACTGTACTCCGAACGGTGTGGCAGATTTCGATTGGCAACATCAGCCAGGACCGTTTGGCGGCGCCGTGCCCCAGGTCTGGGATTACTACGGTGATGGTTACACCCAGACCTTCTTCCCGAATTACGTACTGACTACCCGTGAGAGTCTGTCTCTGGCACTAACCAGTAATAACCACGGTCAGGGCGGTTGTGAGTTCTATAATCCCTACTTGAGTGCGCTTCATAATCCCAATGTGGCCAACTCGCCTGAGCTGATGGACTGGTTGAACCTAACTGTGCTCAGAGCAGACAAGCGCAATACCCTGGGAGTGATCGACGCCGTGGTTGGCGGAGAACTGTTTGACATGCGCGGCGGTACTGCGGCGATCGCAATGGGTGCCCAATACAGGCAGAGGGATGCCACATCCAAGGCTCCAGAAATCAACTTCCCTGGTATTCCCAATGCAATACTGGGTTATGATGAAAACGGTGTGCCCAATGAATTCCATAAAGTGGACAATAACTACGAATGTGCGAACTGCATATTCAACTTTGACCATGAGCGTACTACCAAGGCGGTCTTCCTCGAGTTGGCTCTGCCTTTCTGGGAAAATGTGGAAACCCAGGTAGCGTTGCGCTACGAGGACTACGGTGAGAACATCGGCAGTGAGGTTTCACCGAAACTTGCTATCAGTTGGAGACCCATAGAAGATCTCCTGCTGCGGGCTTCCTGGTCAGAATCATTCCGCGCGCCGAATATAGGTATCGTGGAAGAGGGATTGGAAGCCAGTGGCACCACGTTTAACGATCCTATCTCTAATCAGGCCGTGAGAGCTGGCTTGATCGACCCGACTCCAGAAAATGGCGAGCCAGAATTCACCTACACCCTAGGTGGCCCTGCGCCAAACGTCGGCAACGAGTTCGCCGACACTTACAGCATCGGAGCCATCTGGACCCCGTCCGGCCGTTTGGACGGTCTCAGTGTGCAGGCAGATGTCTGGCGCTTCGAGGTGAGCGACAGGGTGCTGCCGGAACCTCCTATTTCGGCAGTACAGCCTGAAATCGACAGGTTCTTGGCTGTTAGAGACGACCCTAATAACTACATCTTGAATGACTCCATAGGGTCAAGTTCACCAGTATTGGACATCCCTTGTGATCCAAACGCTCTCGCGGCGGAGTTTGGGGTTGACTCCGATGAGCGCTTGAATTGTGTTGTAAATCCAGCTCTCTATACGGATTTCGTTCAAGGCGTTGGTATCAGCCGGGCTTTTCGAAGTGAAAGCGCCAGCCTGATTACTCTGACCCTGGGGGCGATTAATTCCGGTGAGATCGAGGCGGATGGTGTGGATGTAAAGCTGGGTTATGCCTGGGATAACGACTGGGGTAGGTTTCGTGTTAGTGCCGACATGACTCACGTGCGTAAGTACAAGTTGATCGATATACCCGGTCTGGAACTTGGCTTGAATGATACCGGCAAGTTAGATGCCGCGGGTACTTCCGGTAACGGACTGCATGTGCGCTCGCTGCCGGATAACAAGGGCAATCTGACTTTTAGCTGGCAGCGGGATCGGCATGGTGTGACTGTGATCAATCGCCATATCGGCTCCTATCAGGATCTGAGCTATGATTTTATGTACGAGATCAGCAACGATCTGGTGCGGTCACTGCTAGTGAAGCAGATCGATAGCTACGACACCTGGGATATCCAGTATCGTTATACTCATGATTGGAGCAATGGTGCCTTCGGCAGCACCGTCTTCACAGTGGGTGCTCTGGACGTGTTCGACGAAGATCTGCCTTATCGTGAAGCCGGAGGACTGAACTACGATGCAACGGTATTCGATCCACGTGGTCGTCGTTTGTATGCTCGAGCGTTGTGGATGTTCTAACTACTGATTAAGTTCAGTAAACAAAAACGGCGATGAGCGATCATCGCCGTTTTTTTACAATGTAGTCGTTAAATTCAGCTTCATCCATCACTGATAATCTATTTCAGCCAGTGCGTAGCTCCGTTGGCGTACAGTCTAGTTGCGGGAATAATCCTGCAACTAGCAGCATCGCAATTGCCGTCAAAAATGTATGTGATGCAGAGTTCTTTTCTGAATCCAAGATTTATCTCAGGTACAGGAGTATGACTCCGAAAGCTCATGCTTGCTTCGGGCACATCTCGAAGTTGAAAGGCATGCTGATGCGTTCTTCATCAGTGGTGTTCTGAGGGACTTCGTGCTCCAACCATGAAGGGAATATGAGTAACTTTCCTGCCTCCGGTGCTACGCTTGCGTTAAAGGTATTCTCCGGTCTGCTGCCGTCCGCTGCAGGTGGCATCATCCAGCGGCCGGGTCTGGGGTCCTTGAAACTGATGGCGGGACTGCCGGCCTCACTCCTGGCATAGAATACGCCGCTGATGTGAGAGTAGGGATGTAAATGCTCGGAGTGGAAACTGAACTTGGGATTGATGTTGGCGAACATCGAATTGATCACCGGCTGAAAATTTTGTGTATCCCAGAGATGTTGCTGAGCGAAGTTGCCCGCACATGCGTGGATGAAATTAACCAGCCCGGCAAGCTCCGGCTCGGTATAGAGATGGTTACGACTGAAATAGGAAGTGTATCCGCTAGGGTATTCCTGCGCTGACCAACGCTGACCTTCCTTGTCTTCTTCCCTCAGGCGCCGAACAAACGCGATCAGTTTTTCTTTTTCCGATTCGTAGTCTGGATACCAGGCCTCGTAGATGAGGGTTGGGAACAGGACACGCAGGCCATCTTTTCTTGGTCGGTCTGGATTAGTAGGCATAGTTTTCTTCAGTAGACGATCGCCTGGTAAATACCACTGTTCAACTTGGCAATATCATCCGGACCCGTTGCCAATCGTTGCGACGACATGCCTAAGCGTTCGAGGATGGAGCGGGATAATTCGACGGCTTGTAAGGAGTTGGAGATTAGCAGCAATATTGTCAGCGAAAAGACTGACCAAAAGCGGAATTGTTTCATGTTGTTTTTCTCTGGACTCTCACCTTAGCCAAGTATATCTCTTCTTAGTCGATACAGAAATTCCAATTTTCGATGAAAATGCGCTATTCCCTAACAAGGCTGCCCTGCTCAATTAGCCAGTTGCAGAAGATCGAGATGGGCATTTCGTTCTTTCTGGACTCGGGGCACACAAAAAAGTAGTGGAGGTTTGAAAAGTAGTCAACGTCGAACAATCGGACCAATATGCCGGAATCCAGGTACTCCTGAACCAATTCCTCTCGAACCAGACTGATTCCCAGCCCTTCCATGGCGGCTCGAATCTGGGTGATTGAGTCATCGTAGAATTTCCTATCCCTGAGCTTGTAAGGCTGCCCGATCGCAGCGTACCAGTTTTCCCATTCGTCAAAGGGTACAGCATCAATTAGCGCAGCATGATCGGCAATCCCGTTTATCGACGCAGCCTTGGCAGGAGTGCATACGGGAAACACGCGATCGGCTGTTATCTGCTTACTGTAAAGTCCTGGCCAGGTTCCTGTTCCCAGTCGGATACCAGCATCAATGTCGGTTTGTAAGGCAAAATCGACATTGGCATAGGAGGAGGCGAGGTGGATCGATAGTTCAGGATTGTTGGACTCGAATGATCGGAGTCGGGGCAGCAGCCAGTTACTCGCGAAACTGGGTAGTATGGTAAGCGTGAGTGTCGAATCAGATTGCCGGCGCAGTGTCGCAATTCCCTGATTGATTATTTCCATTCCTGCGGTGACCGTTGCCAACAATTGCTCACCTTCCTTCGTCAAACTTAAGTAAGGACCCTTGCGGGCGAACAGCGTCATATTGAGCTGTTGTTCTAAAAGCTTGATCTGTTTGCTGACGGCGCCCTGGGCTATGAAATCCGGCATGGCGTCGAGAAAATCTTCTTCGAAGCGTGGATGTTGGCCAAGTAATTCCAAAAGCAATGATTGCTTCTCGTCGCTAATAAATTGCAGGGCTACTGCTGCAGTTACGCGATGACCGATACTATCCCATGTGGTAACGGTAGGCGCTGAAGTAAACAGTACAAGCAAGCTGAGCAGTTGAAGGATTCTTTGCATGGTTATCTGGCTAGCTTGGGTCAATCAGAAGTGTACCATCAACGCCGTAGTAGAGAGTTATAAGCTCAGGGTCCTCTGAACTCTTCCATTATTGTTACACCTCTAACCACTCCGCGCGCACATCATCGGCTTGCATCAGGCTGTCGGTTGTGCCTTCATAGACAACTTGCCCGTGCCCCATGACGTAGAGTCGATGAGAAATCTTCAGCGCGATGTTGAGCTTTTGCTCTACCAGCAGGATGGCCACACCCCGGTCGGCAATTTTCTGTAAAAGCCTGGCGACCTGTTCTACGATCCTGGGTGCCAGACCCTCGGTGGGTTCGTCAATCATGATCATATCCGGGTCGCCCATCAGCGTGCGGCACATACATAGCATCTGTTGCTCTCCACCACTGAGTACGCCGCCATCTACCTCGGCACGCTCGGCCAGATTAGGAAACATGGAAAACACCTCTTCGATATTCCAGCGACCACTCTGTTTGTTGGACTTCATGCCCAGTTGCAGATTCTGCCTGACCGTGAGAGTCGGAAAAATGTCGCGATTTTCCGGCACGTAACCCAGCCCCAGCTTGGCAATCTCGAAGCTCTTCTTGCCGGCAATTTGCGTACCTTTAAATTGTACTGATCCTTTGGGTGCCACCTCGCCCATGATGGTCTTAATGGTGGTTGATCGCCCCACGCCGTTACGGCCCAGCAGGCTGACAATTTCTCCTTCCTGTACATTGAAACTCACACCCTGCAGGATGTGGCTCTTGCCGTAATAAGCATGCAAGTCGGAAACTTCAAGCATTAGCCGCCACTTCGCCCAGGTAGGCTTCCTGTACTCGTGGATTTGCCCGAATATTTTCAGGCTTGTCGCAGGCAATAATCTCACCATAGACGAGCACCGAAATTCGATCAGCCACGTCGAACACGATATTCATATCATGCTCCACCATGATGAGTGTCTTTCCTTCGGTAATACGCCGAATCAGCTCGACTGCATTCTCGGCTTCGCTGTGACTCATACCGGCAACTGGCTCGTCCAGCATGATTACTTCGGCGCCACTGGCGATGGCTATACCGAGTTCCAGCGCACGTTGCTGGGCATAGGCGAGTTCTCCGGCCGGATAATGCAGCTTATCCTTCAAACCGATCTGCTCAAGTACCTGTACTGCCTTTTCGTTGAGTTCAGTTTGACGTCCTAAAAGATGCCAGAAGGAGTAGCGATAACCATTCGACCATAGCAATGTGCAACGCACATTCTCGAAGACATTCATGCGTGCAAATATATTGGTGACCTGAAAGCTTCTTGCTAAACCGAGCCTGCTGATTTCAAACGGGCTCTTGTTCTGAATCTCAGCATCATTAAACTCAATAGTGCCTTCTGTCACACTATAGAGCCCACTAATTAGATGGAATAGCGTGGATTTGCCTGCACCGTTGGGGCCAATGATGGCATGTTTTTCCCCCTGACCTATGTCCAGGTCTACACCGCGGATAATCTCGGTTTCTCCGAAGTTCTTGCGCAGGTTTTTAAGTGAAAGAACCGCCATAGATTCAGCCATCCTCCTTTTCAGGAATTGCATTGACAGATTCCCAGGCTTCTCGCAACCGCGGCAAGGAGAGACGAATTGCAATCAATGACGCAACTGCGATAGCAGCAACAATTATCCAAGTCAGCAGCGTCGATGGGTTCAGTTCCATCCACAAGTACTGGAGAGTATCTTGCTCTGTGTGGTTCATCTCGATCATGGCGACGCAGGACAGCAGGAACAGCAGGGAAGGGATACCGGTTAACAGATAAGGGACAATCAATGTGGCTAACTTGCCTCGTAACCATGCCACCTGGTGCATCATGATGAACCCTGCGAACCCTCTGGGCAGGAACAATACAGTCAAGAGAAACATGATGCCGAGGTAGAGCATCCAAAGCTCGCTGTAATTACTGAGCAATGAGTTCATGAGAGTGAGAATGACTGCGCCAACGATGGGTCCAATGAAGTAGCCGAGCCCGCCGATGTAAGCCATCAGTAAGACTCGACCCGAGGTTATGGCGTTTAGATTTTCCTCGGTAATAAATTCATAGTTGAGCGCAAACAAGCCACCGGCGATGCCGGCGAAGAATCCAGAGGCGCAGAACGAGATGAATCTAACCCGGCGGGCGCTATATCCAATGAACTCGGCGCGCTCCGGATTGTCTCGTACTGCGTTAGCCATGCGTCCAGCAGGCGTCTGGGTAAACAGGTACATGAATAAGGTGGCGATAAAAACCCAGGCAGCCGCCAGGTAGTATATTTCCACATCCTGCAAAAACTCGACGCCGAACAATGGCGGGCCAAAGGTACGATCGCCGCTGACTCCAGCTTCACCGCCGAAGAAACTTACAAATATCAGCGACGATGCAGCGATTAGTTCACCGATCCCCAGGGAAATCATCGCGAAAACCGTGCCTGCCTTGTGCGTCGAGAAGCTACCTATGAACAACGCAGCAAGCAGGCCAATCAGACCACCCACGAGCGGGATATAGATGATCGAGAAATAGACTGTTTCGAACTCGATCAGTATTAGGGCATGTACTGCCATGAAACCACCGAGTCCGAAGTAGACTGCATGACCGAATGACAGCATGCCGCCTTGGCCCAGCAGCATGTTATAGCTTAGTGCAAAAACGATTGCGATTGCCATCTGGTTATAGATGGAAACTGCCAGGATAGAATCGGAGAGCTGCGGTAAGGCGAGCAATACAACAAAATAGCCAATCCATAGCGCCGATTTCTTTAACAAAGCCATCACTGCTCTCGCTTACCGAGCAATCCGGTTGGCCGGAAGATCAATACCAACACTAGCAACAGAAACGGTAGAATTGGTGCAATCTGCGGCAGCGTCAGCGTCCACAGGTCGGTGAGGGGGTGGCTGCGGTCGAACTCCAGACCTAACAGGTTTAGTAGGTCGGGCATGCCCACATCGGAAGCGATGGCGTAGGACTGTAACAGGCCTATCAATAAAGATGCGATAAAGGCACCGGCAAGCGAACCCAAGCCGCCGATCACGACTATCACGAAGACGATGCTGCCGAGTACCAATGCCATGCCAGGAAATGTCGTCAGCACCGGCCCGGCAATGACTCCTGCAATGGCAGCCAGTGCGGTGCCGACACCAAACACGCCCATGAAAATGAAGGGCACGTTATGACCCAGATTGGCCACGGTATTTGGATGGGTGATGGCAGCCTGAATAATGATGCCTACGCGGCTGCGAGTAAGCAGCGTGTATAGGCCGATAAATATCATAACCGAGATACCAATCATGAATCCGCGGTAGGCAGGGAATTCCTGGCCAAACAGGGTGAACAGCGGGAAGTCCAGGATTTCGGGCGATTGATAGTTTTTGGTATCCGGCCCCCAGAAAAATTGCACGGCTTCTTCGATAAGGAAGGCCAGGCCGAATGTGAATACCAGTTCGGCGACGTGGCCAGACTGATGTACTCGACGTAATCCATAGCGTTCGACGAAGGCGCCGAGTACGCCAACGATTAAAGGTGCGAAGATCAAGCCGGGCCAGAATCCCAAAACTGTGCTGATGGAATAGGCGAAATAAGCACCCAGCATATAGAAACTGGCGTGAGCGAAATTCAACACTCCCATCATGCTGAAGATGAGAGTTAGGCCGCTGGCTAACATGAATAACAACAGACCGGTAACCAGTCCATTTAAGGTGGCAAAAATGAAAACTTCGAGCATGCTGGCTGTGCCTGTTCTACTACCCCGGAACCGGCTTAGCGGCGTGGACGTCTCATGCGACAACTGGTGGGTACGATAGTTTCTTCAGCAGGAACGTGATACTCGCTGAATAATCCAAATCCTGAGTTATCCGCATCGAACTCAACACCTTCATCGGTATGTACAGAGATATGCAGAGATTGAAAGATCTGATGATCTTCACCCCGCATCCAGATCTCTTCTCCACTGAGTGTTGTGTAGCGCATGTCTTCCAGAGCCAGCGCAATATCATAGGGGTCGGTACTCTGGGTCTGTTCCATGGCAGCGACCACCATCGAGAGTGCATTGGTGATGCGAGGCTGGGTAACGTCATTGTTAGGATTGGCCGCCTTAAAGGCACGAATGAATTCTTTGCGCTCTTCGGTAGGAATCGGGTTGGAAGTCTCGTTGTGGATGAGGCGTATCTTGTTCTTGCCGTCGGCACCCAGGGTGGCCGTGATGCCGTCATAGGCCGCATAAAATGTATAGACAGGTATGTCTAGCCCGTTGTCGATGATAGAGCGTGCCAGGGAGACCATGTCCGCACCATAGTTGCCGGTTATCACTGCGTCGGCGCCGGAGGAAACGATTTTCGTTACGTAGGGCGTAAAGTCTTTCACCTGGCCAATCGGGTGAAATTCATTGCCCACGATTTCGATATCGGGTCGTTTTTCCTGCAACAAGGCTATGGTTGTGTCGGAGACTACCTGACCAAAGGAATAATCCTGACCGATGATATAGACACTTTTAACATCAGGATTCATGGCGATGTAGTCGGTTAATACATTCAGTTTCATTACAGCATGGGCGTCGAAACGGAAGTGCCAGAAACTGCAATTTTCTTCAGTAAGAACCGGATCGACTGCGGAATAATTGATCTGCAAAATTTCCTGCCCGGGATTGCGTCGATTATGACGGCTTACGGCTGAGTTGAGAGCATTTGCCACAGCCGAACTATTTCCCTGGAAAATAATGCGCAACTCTTCGCTGACCGCACGCCGAAATTGTATCTGGGTTTCGGTGGGGCTCTGTTGGTTATCCAAGGGCACGATCTCGATCATCCGCCCACCGAGGATTCCACCTCGGGAATTGAACAGATAATCTGTCGCGAATTGAATCTGTTTCAGACCGCTAGCACCAACCGATGCAAAGGCGCCAGACAGTGGATCCATGAAGCCAATACGCACGGGTTCCTGCACCAGGCTGATACCGCTGATGCTCGCCACAGTGGTTAAAAAAAGAACCCGTAAACACAAGGGAAATTGTAGTTTTTTCATGGTTGCATAGTCTTCTTCTTGTGAAAGTCCATAATTTTTCAGTTTTTATCCGGCGCAAGTCCCTGAAACTGCGAGAATATCGACATTAACCTAGACCGCTACTTGAATCAAGATAAAGGGCTGAAGAGCAGATCCGGTGGGTTGCGGCGTTGAGGATATTAACAATAGCGATGACAATTTTCAGTGCTGTCACCGTCTGTAATCGGGTAGCATTAAAAAACTGGTAATTCGAGTCTTTTCAGCAGAGCGATGGGTAAATTCCCTATAAATCTTTCGGAAATTGAGTTCAGTGCGATTCGGGCAAGTGGACCCGGAGGACAGCATGTCAATAAAGTTTCCACCGCTATCCTGCTGCGTTTCGATATCAATAAGTCCAGTTTACCCGATGAATTGAAGCTCAGGTTGCAGAACTTTCCGGACAAGCGAATTAGTAAAGATGGCAACATTCTCATTAAGGCAGAGCGATTTCGCAGTCAGGACATGAACAGGCAGGATGCGATCGACCGTCTGGAAAAGCTGATAGCAAAGGCTGCCGCTTCCCGGAAAAAGCGAATCGCTACAAAACCCACCAAGCGAGCCAGGGAAAAACGCCTGAAAGACAAGAAATTTATCGGGGATAAGAAGCAAGCTCGATCTTCCTTAAAATCCTTAGACGAATGAAACAAGGAGCAGTGAAAGAACCATGGCAATAAACAGGATTTCTCATATTACCGTATTTGTTGATGATCAACAGGCAGCTTGTGACTGGTATGTAGACAAGTTGGGATTTGCAGTTGTCATGGACAACAGGGACGTTGTTCCAAACCTGCGCTGGTTAACGGTTGCTCCCGAAGGCAATCCAGATACGCAGATCGTGTTGCAACTTGCCCATAGCAATGATGAAAAATCGCGTGTTGGCAGTAACTTGATGACGGTGCTACACAGTGATGATTGCGAAATTGAAATGAAAACCCTCGAAGAACAGGGAGTGGAAATTGTAGATCCACCGCAAGAGGTTCCCTGGGGTGTTTCCGGTATCATTCGGGATTTATACGGTAATCCATACAATCTGGTGGGACCAAAGCAGTGAAAACCGAACTCAATATTGATTTGTATAGCAATGTTAGGATAAAAAACCTTGCCATACTTCTGGCAGTGATTTTGTTGTTTGCCAGCAGAATTACCCTCGCCCAGACTACACTGACAAGTGCCGAGGCAAGTTTTCGTTATATCTCCAGCACTCTGCAATCCTTTCGAACCACCGGGAGGCTGGTGAATAACCCAGGCATTGATGGATCGGACCTGGAAGCCTTTCTCTCGTTTTTGGAGACTTATTACGAGGAATTCAGTGGTGGGTTTAATAGAAATAGCGCCATGTGTCTGTTCTATATGGATCCGGAAAATTCCAGGATGACAATACAAGACAAGGCGGATTTAAGTTTCAGTTTTCTACCAGATCTGGAAGTTCGAATCTCTCACTATATCGATGTGGATGCTGAATTTCAGGACACCATCGAATTTGAATTTGGCAGAATATTATTGGATAACATCAATCGGCAGAAGCAGTCATCCACCAGTAATCAGCGCCTGCCCGCATCGGAATTCGATGAGGCAGGCGTGATTAGCTTTATTGATTCTGTTTGTACTTAATTAGAAGGCCCTTTATTAAAGGGCACTTTGGCTTCTTAATACACCTCAAACAATCCGGCGGCGCCCATACCACCACCTACGCACATGGTACACACTACGTATTTCGCTCCCTGACGCTTACCCTCGATCAGGGCATGACCCACCATGCGTGCGCCGCTCATACCATAGGGGTGACCTATTGAAATGGCACCGCCATTGACGTTTAACAGTTCATTGGGAATGCCAAGCTTGTCACGGCAGTAGACGACTTGAACTGCAAATGCTTCATTCAACTCCCATAGGCCGATGTCATCAACGGAAAGACTGAAACGTTCCAGTAACTTGGGTACGGCATAGATGGGTCCTATTCCCATTTCATCGGGATCGAGCCCAGCCACCGCCATACCGCGATAAGCACCCAGGGGTTGCAGACCTTTCTGTTCTGCGAGTCTGCTATCCATCAAGACTGTGGCGGAGGCACCATCTGAAAGTTGGCTGGCGTTTCCGGCGGTAATCACACCCCCTTCGAAGACGGGTTTTAATCCGTTCAGTCCTTCCAGGGTGGTAGTCGGACGATTGCCTTCGTCTTTGTCGAGGTTTACCTCATGAACACTCTGTTGCTTGGTCTCTTTATCGACGAATAACATCTTCGAAGCCAGTGGCGCAATTTCATCATCAAATTTTCCAGCTTGCTGCGCGGCTGCTGTGCGTTGTTGACTCTGCAGTGCGAATTCATCCTGCTGCTCCCTGGAAACATTGTATCGACTGGAAACAATCTCCGCCGTTTCCAGCATCGACATATAGGCGTGCTCAGATTTAGCAATAACCGTCGGATCCTGAGCTCGATAGCTATTGCGATGTTCATTCTGCACCAGGCTTATGGATTCGAGCCCGCCTCCAATGACGATTGGCATATTGTCGGAGATGATCTGCTTGGCGGCCGTTGCTATGGCCATCATGCCCGAGGAACATTGGCGGTCGATACTCATACCGGACACGCTGCTCGGCAAACCTGCGGCGACGCCAGATGTACGCCCTATATTGGCACCGGAAGAGCCCTGCTGCATGGCGCATCCCATGATGACATCATCCACCTCTGCTGCCTCGATGCCTGCTCGCTTGACCGCCTCGGCGATTACGTGCCCCCCCAGGGTTGGTGCATCCGTATCATTAAAAGCCCCGCGGTAAGCCTTGCCAATCGGTGTGCGGGCGGTGGATACGATTACTGCTTCTTTACTCATTACTCTCTCCGTCTATGATTGATTCTCGGTAACCAGCGCCGCAACCCGGTCTATGGATTGTCGCGCCAATTCTGCCATTTCCTCATCGGTGCGATCCTGAATAGGGTGCGGAACAAATACTCGAGCGGCATTAATGCCCAGGGATTTCTGCTGCGCATCGGCAGCCTGTTGAAACTCACAAGAGGCGATAAACCCCGAGGGGATGCCACGACTTTCCAGGTCCATGATGTCATGCAAACTGCACGAGGTACAGGAACCTCAGTCGGCCAGCCCTTCGATGACCGCATCGCATTCGATGCTTATTTTTTGATTGAGGTCTTTTGGGGCGACGCGGGCGAAGGTCGGTTTCATGTACCTGTTCACCGTCGCCCCCATGGCAGTTAAAAGATTTTCAATCTCATCGAGAAATTCCTTACCTCGCGGTTTGGAGATATCCAGGAGCCCGATGGTGGCTCCGGCAAGTGATTCCAGGCGTGGAACCAGTTGCTTATCGGCGGATTTCAGTTCCGCCGTCGGATCAAGCAGTATGGTGTTGCTGCTCATGTGTTCCTCCCTCTATTTGATTTCTTGTGATACTAACTGGCTGCCTTTTTCACCGGAAGCAATCCAGCCACTAATTATGGCAGAGAACATGCCTGCCTTACCTCCCGCACCGGCAATGTGCAATCCCTGGTCTCTGAATTTATTAAGAAGTTTGTCCTTGAATTTAGTCGGCATCCCTTCGGCAATATCATGGGTGCCGCGAATTATCTCAGAGCCAGGAGTCTTTAATTCATCATACAAGGCCTGCTTGAGGTCGGTCTTGCTCCAGCCGCCTTGTTTCAATACCCGGCGATGCTCGGGACTGATGACGACGATGGCATCGGCGACACCGAAGATCTTGGTGTTTGCTACACTGCGTAGACTGTTAGCGAGGTTTTTTGCCAGTGACTCGGGTTGGCGGGATTGTTGGTCGAGGAAGGGTTGCAGGCCTTCTCCTGCAAACAGGCTGATGACTGATTGTTCCCGAGCAAAACCCTGGTCCATGGCCAGCGATGGCCAATCCGGATTCGATTCATCTTCGGCAAAACAGTAGCTGTATTTCCCCGGATTGCCCAGGGTGGCACGATCGATACCGCCCGGCACTCCACCACCCACATTTCTGATGATCAATTGCAGGGCCCGACCAATAGTCGCATTGGCACGATTACCCTGGCCCAATGCATTGATGCCGGAATTCATGCCGATCCGTTTCGTCATGGGGCCACTGACCAGCATAACCGGCCCTGAAAAATAGGTAGTGCAGAGCAGGCCATGCATGCAAAAAGCATCCTGTAGAGCGGCTTCCAGGGAAGCTATCACAACCGGTAAATACTCGGGTTTGCACCCCGCCATGACAGCGTTGATGGCGACTTTTTCGACGCTACAGGGTATGTAATCCGGTGGTACGCTTCCCAGTACTTCATCGGCACTGCGATCGGTACCGGAGAGCATACGCATTACTCGCAGTGGCGTGGGGGGCACTATGGGCAAACCATCACTCCAGCCCCTGTCGAAGCAGGCCTCCATAATATCTTCAGATTCCGCAAGTTCCACGTTACGCGCCTGCAGGCGCTGACTGTCAAATCGCACCGCCAGCAGTTCTTCCATACCTGGGTCCAGCGTCTTGGAGCCACAACCGGGTTTAAAGTCAACCAGGCCTGAGCCGAGATCATCGATACCCGTGAATTCCTGCCACTGATGCTTGTCCCAGCCATGGATACGGGAACTTTTAGAATTGTCTGTCTGGCGAATCAGTGTGGGTACGATTTCGATGTGGTTCCGGTAAGAGAATTCAAGGGAAGTATCATCAACCTTCGACTGAATGCTCTCGGGAAACAGCGGGTCGTCTTGCACGTAGATAATCAGTGATTCATTAAGACTCTCCGCTAGCTGGCGAATAGCCGGCTCGATTAGTGTGCAGGTGGGGCAATCTTTCTTAACTACCAGAGAATAGATATGTTGTGATGGTTCAGGCAAGACTATTTTCTCTCAACTTGTAACAGAATCGTGGCGCACGCCAGGCCACGATCAGTAGATGAATCCGAGGGTCGTAATGCCCACCAGAATATTTATTATCATGAACACCGACGACGTCCTAGACATAACCTTCCATAGCTGCGGTCCCTTGTAGGCAGCTCGGATTCCAATGATTAGAATTACCGTATAAGCCAACATCGCCGCTACGATTGTCAGGTAGCTAATCCATTGCTCGTTGTCGACCGCCCGACTACCCATAATAAAGAAGATACCGCAGCCCACGAAATAAAGCGCCCAGTAAGTAATAGCCAGGCCGTACTCGCCTGCCAAAAACCTTGCCATGAAAGACCGATTATCGAAAGATTCCGGTTTGGTGGGTGGATCCATTTCACTCATAAAATTGCTTCCCAAGGGCGTACCAGTGTAGCGCACCCTGAATGCTGAGAAAATATTTTCGAAACCAGGATAAATCACAGGATGTGACGGGCAACGCATGTGTAAAAATTTCGACAGGTAAAGAGGAAAGATTTATGATATCCAGGTTAGGATTCAAACATTACAGGTAATCCATTTTGGACTTATCCAAAGAAATCGATAGCCAACCCCTGACTCAGGCGTTCAGCTTTACCAGGGAAAGACAACGGGCACTGTACGGTCTGAAGGGTATACTGGCCGGTGTTGTTGCTGACAAGCGATTGAATGAGAAGGAGTTTTTGTTTCTCGATGCCTGGTTGAAATCCCAGCAATACCTGACAGAAGATAAAAATCTCCTGGAAATACTATCGAAAGTGGGGGAAATCCTCGAAGACGGTCAGATTAGTCCAGAGGAACTGCAGCAGATGCAATTCCGGATCCAGGAAATGGTCTCTGAAAATGTGTCTGAGACGGCCCCCGGGAGTGAGCCATGCCGAAGAGTTAATGGGATTTTTGACAGGAGTTGCCTCCGACGGCATGCTGAACGACGAGGAAGTCGAAGCGCTTACGGAATGGCTCGATCGCAATGAATCCATTCAAGATCGCTGGCCTGCCAGTGTCATTCTCGATCGTCTGAACCAAATTCTCGACGACGGTATCATTACAGACGAAGAGAGAACAAATCTACTGGTGACCGTGAACCAGGTGACCGGCACCGATCCAGAGGCGGGTGAGGTTAGTTACGAGGTATCTACAGAAGTCTGGGAAGACCAGATCGACTCACTGGAAGTTGCCGGATCCACTTTTTGTCTGTCAGGGGAATTCGTCAGTGGTGATCGCGAAACAGTAGATACTATGCTGCATTGTCTGGGCGCAGAAACGTCACCGAATGTCGGTAAACATATTGACTATCTGGTAATTGGTACCCTGGCCAGCCAGGACTGGCTCTACACCACCCATGGCCGCAAGATCGAAAAGGCATTATTGCTCAAGCGAGAAGGGCACGAAATAACAATTATCACTGAAAGAACGCTGTTGAAGTTTACCAAGTAGCTTACTTCTTTCTTTTACCCCACACCATAGCAGGGATCAGTTCACCTTTCGCTGAGCTGTCGATGAGTACGCCAATGCGGCGCTGTCGAGTCTTTTCCTGTTTGGCATTCATTATCCACCAGTCGTAGCGCTTCCTGGTGGAGGGTGGCAGGTTGTTGTAATACTCCCATGCGGGTTTGTTACTGCGAATTAATTTTTTATACTTTTGTGCCAGTACTACTTTTGCCTGTTCGTGAGGAGCCTTGCCAGTATTTTCCTCGGTCCGCTTCGAGAATGCAGCCTGGCCGGCGGGCATGACCAGCCCTGATTGCAGGAGTTGCTCGATTCGCTTTATATTGACATGACTCCAGTGGCTGTCGGAATTTCGGGGAGTGAATCGAATCTTGTAGCGTTTATCATCTATGGATTTTCGTATTCCGTCGATCCACCCGAAGCAGAGGCCTTCATCAACCGATCCCGGCCAGGTGATGCTTGCCATCCCGGTGTGCTTCTTATAGTAGCCAACCCACAGTTCAGATTCTTTGCCGTGATGGTTTTGCAACCATTCTCTGAACCTGGCCTGGTTCTTAAAAAATAAGGGTTTCTCCGAACTCATTTCAGGATCCCTGAGCGTCGATAGACGGGATTGCCTAATTTTACTTGCCTAGTGTAATACTCTAATCTGCCTCGTAGTACAGAAGATTAAAAGGGGGTTTGCATGTCTGCCGATTTAATATTGTCACTGTGTAACAATGCTGTTTTACCGGGTTGGCTATTGCTGGTTTTCCTGCCTAAGTGGAAATGGACTCTTGGGTTAATCAGTACCGGTATTATTCCCTTTATTCTCGGATTGGTCTACGTGGGATTGTTTCTGTCGCAGCTCGGCAGCATGCCGGAAGGTGGCGGATTTGGCTCGCTGGAGGGTATCGGTTTCCTGTTTTCTAATCCCTATGTGCTAACGGCGGGCTGGATACATTACCTGGCGTTCGATCTATTCGTAGGGGCCTGGGAAGTGAATGATTCGCAGAAATGCGGTGTATCTCACTGGCTTGTCATCCCTTGCCTGATATTAACCTTTATGTTGGGACCAACCGGGCTAGCACTGTACCTGGTAATTCGGACTGTGGTGTTACGGGACTTTGAGATTTATAAACCACAGACGGGGTAGTCCATGAATATCAACGATGCGGTACGACTGGTCTGTCTCAGTTTTCCAGAGGCAGAAGAGAAAGAATCCCACTCCATGGGGAGCTTCAAGGTGCGGGGCAAGACTTTTGCCAGCTATGCCATCAATCATCATGGTGATGGGCGCGTAGCGCTGTGGTTGGAAGCGCCTGCTGGCTCTCAGGCTTGGCATACACAGATGGTCCCGGAAACCTACTTTGTACCACCCTATGTAGGCTCGAAGGGTTGGCTGGGTGTGAAGCTTAATCGAAACCTCGGTTGGGATCGCATTGCACAGCGTGTGCAGGAAGCGTATGAGCAGGTTGCGCCTGCCGAACTGGTTAAGGCGCAGAGGGAAATGATTCGTATCGAGGATACCGTCGAGGATTTGGCGGCAGCCGAAATAGACCCGCTACTTGAATCGCAATCCCAGATAATAATAGAGAAGCTTACCGAGATATGTGAGTCGCTCCCGGAGACTTCACAGGCCCGTCAATTTGGAAATCCGGTGTGGAAGGCTGGCAAGAAGACATTCTTTTGTGTGCATCGCTATGATTTACGATTAACACTGCAAGTTTGGGTGGGTTTGGAGCAGCAAAGTTTCCTCGTAGCGGACAGGCGCTACCGGGTTCCGCAATATGTCGGTCACAATGGCTGGATCGATCTTGATATTGAAGAATTTGCAGACTGGAAAGAAATTGAAAGCCTGCTGTTAAATAGCTACCGCCATTTCGCCTTGAAGCGAATGCTCAAGCGACTCGAGGGAGTCGCCTGAGCCGTTTGCTTCGATTTACTTCTTGCCCATCATACCTTGCAGAGCCGAGGGAATATCTGCCGGGAAGACGACAAACTTGGAATTGTCAGAAGAGGATAGCTCCTGCAGTGAGTTGATGTACTTCTCGCCAAGCAGATAGACGACGGGTAATTCTTTCTCGCCTATGGCTTCAGTTACCAGCTTGATTGCCCGCTTACTTGCCTCGGCTAATATTACCTGGGCTTGAGCATCGCGTTTCGAAGCTTCCAACTCACCTTCTGCATTCAGAATCGCAGCCTGCTTGTCACCGTCCGCCCGAGTCACCGTCGCTCGACGAGCTCGCTCGGCAGCTGCCTGCTCCTCCATTGCCTGCTGCATGGTGCCAGAGGGATTAATGTCCTGGATCTCCACGGTCTTTAGTGTGATACCCCAATCGGAAATATCGTCGGATATGGCTGCCTTGAGCTTTGCCTTAATGTGATCGCGGGAAGACAGGGCGTCATCCAATGTCATTTCACCGACGATTGAACGTAATGAAGTCTGAACAAGCGTTTGAATCGCGACTACGTAGTTCTCTACACCATACACCGCCTTTTCAGGCGACACGATATTAATATAGGCCACAGCATTGGTGACCAGCACGGCATTGTCTTTGGTAATGACTTCCTGTGAAGGAATGTCGAGAACAATATCTTTTGTTGTGACTTTAAAAGCCACGGCATCAATGTAGGGAATGATGAAGTTAAGCCCCGGGTTAAGGGATGAATTGTATTTTCCGAGGCGCTGTACTACCCATTTAAAACCCTGCGGAACCTGCCGCACACCTTGTGCAACAGTAATGAGTAGAAATACAAATACGGCAATTGCCAGTATAAATCCTGGTTCCATTGTATTACTCCTTTAGGTTAAAGCCTGTCTGACCGAAACTACGATCAAGCTTTTTTTACAATCAGTGAGTTTCCAGATAAATCCACCACACTGACCCGATCCCCGATAACAAGATCTTCCTGCGAAATTATCAGCCACTCATCCGAGCCGAGTACTGGCGCAGGAAAGCGAACTTTTCCTCTTTTCTCTCCATTGGGAATTTTTAACACTTGGCCAATTTCTCCTAACAATGCTTCTCTGGATAAGCCAGCCTTGGTTTTATCCACATTCAGTGGTTTGATTAGTTTGAACCAGGCGAGGGCAAAAGCTGTAGAGGAAACTGCCCAAATAATGATTTGTGCGGTTTCCGTCATCACAGGAAATGGAATTAGCAATAATCCGACCACCACGGCCGCAGCACCAAACCAGAAAATAAAGAAGGAACCTAGAAAGATTTCGAAGAGCATCAACGCGATGCCGAAAACAATCCAGTGCCAATAGAGAAGTGCAAAATCCATGATTCGTCTCCTTTTTAGCAATAGGCCATTATTAATCCGTTTGCGGGGCCACTACAACCAGTATATTGGGGCTATTTTAAAAAATTCAAGTTTCTCAAGTAGTTACCAGCCGATAAAGTGAAATTCACTGCTTCGATCCAGCTCGTGTAAAAGACGTCGGCGCGACTCATTAATTTTTCCCAGCTGTTTTATTTCTATGCAACAACTCAATCTCGGTGGTAGTGGCTCCGTGTTGCACTTCTCCCATGCCAATGGTTACCCTCCCATGGCATATCGGGCGATGCTCAAACCTTTTCTACAGCAATATGAAGTCATTGC
>DMJN01000057.1 GCA_003451715.1 Gammaproteobacteria bacterium
GCCAGCAAGGCGCTGGATATGCTGAGCATCGACAAGAACGGCTTCGACCACATGGACCGGCGCCTGCTCATGACCATGATCGAAAAATTCGACGGCGGCCCGGTGGGGATTGACAGTCTTGCCGCCGCCATCAGCGAGGAGCGTGACACCATTGAAGATGTGCTGGAGCCTTACCTGATTCAGCAGGGTTTTATCATGCGCACACCCCGCGGCAGGATGGTCACCCAATATGCCTACCGTCACTTCGGTATCAAGCCTTCCCGAAAAATCGAGGACCTCTTCGATTCGGAATCTTAAGCTCTGCCAGTTTGGGCGAAGGCGATGGAGTGGCTAAAGGATTTGGAGGACGCAGCAAGTACATCCCTGTATGCTCGGGCTCAACATCCTGCCTCACACGCCTCCTTATCCAGCCACCCACTCCCGCACTCTGCACACGTAAGCCCACAAACGACAATCCACCGAGACTAAAGACGGAGAACTATTGCCACAATTACGCCAGGATTGGTCAGCTTTCAGCCTGTTTATATCTCCTGACTGTTAGTTTTAGCGTGTTTAATCCGTTTTCACGAAACTATTTCACAAATTGGCCGAATAAATCCCTGAATCCCGCGGATTTCCTACGGAAAACCAGTGTCATAACCTATAATTCGAAACCCGATTTTTGCCGACGTCGGAAAAGAACATGGAGAAATAAGTGAACGACGGCCTGAATGTTTTCGACCTGCCGCTTAATGCCACTCCGGCAGTACAATTGGTATTCATTATTTTATTTCTGTTATCGATTGTATCCTGGGTCATCATCGTGCAGCGCTGGCTGGTGTTGTCATCGGCGAAGAAAGGTGTACTGAGTTTCGAGCATCGCTTCTGGTCGGGCATGGACCTGAGCCAACTCTATAAAGAAGGCACCCAGATGCAGCAGGGCAATATGCAGGTAGTAGGCATGGAGAATATCTTCCGGGCCGGTTTCAAGGAATTCATGCGGCTGCGTCAGCAGGGCACCGTCGACGGCGAAGCCGTCATGGAAGGCGCGCAGCGTGCCATGCGGGTGGCCTACTCCCGGGAAGAGGAAAAACTGGAGAAGCACCTGGCGTTCCTGGCCACAGTGGCTTCTGTTTCTGTTTATATAGGTCTGTTTGGAACGGTCATCGGTATTATGAATTCATTCTTGGGCTTGGCGACCCAGACACAGGCGACGCTGCAGGTAGTGGCGCCGGGTATAGCCGAGGCATTGCTCGCCACTGCACTCGGCCTGATTGCCGCGATTCCAGCAGTTGTTTTCTACAACCGGTATACCTCGCAGCTCGATACGGTGACCGGCAGCTATCTCACGTTCTCTGATGAATTTTCCAGTATTCTGCACCGGCAGATTCATTCCAATTAACAAACAGTAATTTCCAGGTACTCTCCAGCAGGCTGAGGATTAACAATGGAAACCATGGTTCGTAAGAAGCGTAAACCCATGAGCGAGATAAACGTCGTTCCCTTTATCGACGTCATGCTGGTGCTGTTGATCGTGTTCATGGTGACCGCGCCGATGCTGAACCAGGGCATCGATGTCGATCTACCCCAGGCCAACAACGAAGCACTGGATATCGATGAAAATCTGGAAACCCTGGTGGTGTCTATTACGTCTAATGATGAGTACTTCCTGAGTATTGGGGCAACCGGGGACGACCGTCAATCGGTCACACTGGACACACTCGGCGAACAAGTGAGCCGTATTATGAACGCTAATCCCAGTATTCAGGTGCTGGTGGAAGGGGATACCGAAGCCGACTGGGGGGCGATGATTACCCTGATTACGACGCTGAACCAGGCCGGTGTGACTAACCCCAATTTCATTACTCAACCGTTAAATAGTATATAGTTCGCCGCAGCAGACAGTCATGAGTACTACCTTTAACAATCTGGTTATCTACAACGGCTACCCGCTGTCGGTTGTCGGCTCGGTATTGTTCCACCTGTTGATACTGGCGACACTCATCTACCTGCAATCGAATCCTAGAATAGATAGTCTGGAATTGGTACAACCGACTATAATTAAAGCTCTGTTCATCGATGAAAATCCCCAGCTTCGCAATCAGCTGGTACAGGAGCGGCAACGCCTGGAGCGCATCGAGGATCAGCGCATTGCCCGAGGGCTTGAGCAGCGCCAGGCAGAAGCGGATGCGGCGGCAGAGGCGGAGAGAATCCGCCAGGAACAGGAGCGCCAGCGTCTCGCCGAAGAACAGCAGCGAACGGCCCTGGTGGAACGTGAAGAATTGGAGCGACAGCGAGCCCTGGATGCACAGCAGGTGAGAGAGTTGCAGGAGCGGGAGCTGGAGCAACAACGCCAACTGGAGCTGGCAGAACAGGCAGAGCGCCGCCGCCAGGAACAAGCAACCGCCGCCGCGGCCGAAGCGGCGCGTACCGAATTCGAATTGGTGCAGAGCGGTATGGCCTTGATTCAGCAGGCCTTGCAGCAGGTGTGGAATCGACCACCCAGTGCCAGAAATGGGATGCGGGCTATCCTGCAGATTCGTATGCTGCCAACGGGTGAATTACTGGATGCGCGAATTACCCAATCCAGCAATGATCCAGCCTTCGATCGCTCCGCGGAGAACGCGGTGTTCAGCGCAGCGCCGTTCACAGAATTACAGAGTTTGCCGATTAATGTCTTTAATGCGAACTTTCGAACTTTGTCCCTTATTTTCGAGCCCGAGGACCTGTTGAATTGAATCCATGTAAGCTAATTGTTGGCGGTCGTAAATCCTGCGTAAGCGGCGGTTCCCTGCTGCTCAGCTGCCTTTTATCGCTGTTTGCAGTTTCGGCACAGGCCGAGCTGAGCATTCAGATTACCCAGGGTATCGACAATCCAATTCCCATCGCAGTGGTGCCTTTTGCCTGGGAGGGCAGCGGTGTACTCAGCGAAGACATCGGGCAGATCGTGATCAATGATCTGGAACAGGTTGGCGAATTCAGATCCTTATCGCGCTCCAATATGCTCAGTATGCCCAGCGAAGAAAGAGAGGTGTTTTACCGTGACTGGCGCATTCTGGCTCAGGACTACTTGCTGGTTGGCAAGATCAACCGGGCACAGGGCAGTCAGCTGGTGCAGGTACAGTACGAATTATTCGATATCAACCGGGAATTGAAGCTGGCGGGAGAGGTGTTAACCGGTAGCGTGGCACAGCTCAGAGACATCGGCCACGAGATATCCAACGTGGTTTTTGAACAGGTCACCGGCGTGCGCGGTGCCTTCACATCAGAGATTCTCTATATTGTCTCCGATCAACTGGGTCCGGAAACCTTCAACTTTCGCCTGGAAAAAGCCGACTACGACGGTGCCCGTTCACAGACACTGCTGGAATCCCGGGAGCCGATCATGTCCCCCAGCTGGTCACCCAGCGGTCAGGATGTTGCCTATGTTTCCTTCGAAACCGATCTGCCGCGTATCTATATTCAGAACATACCCACCGGACAACGGCGCCAGATCACCAATTACCCGAATATCAACAGCTCACCAGTGTGGTCACCCGATGGCAGCAAGCTGGCTATGGTGCTGTCTAAAGACGGCAGCCCGGATATCTATGTGCAGGACCTGAACAGCAACCAACTGATGCGGATTACCGATCATCCTGCTATCGATACGGAACCCAGTTGGACCGCCGACGGAAATTCCATCGTTTTCATGTCGGATCGCACGGGACAACCGCAAATCTACCAGATACCAATTGGCGCCAGCTCCTTTAACGTAGAAAGGCTGACCTATGACTGCTTTCAGTGCATGAAGGCCAAATTTCTGCCGGACGGCGTGAATCTGGTACATGTAAGGCGAGAAGCCCGACAGGATCCGAACTACCAGATTGCCATCTTGAATATCGATACTCTGCGTGTCATTACGTTGACCGATACTTCACTGGACGAATCACCCAGCGTGGCTCCCAATGGGAGCATGATAATGTATGCCACGAAATTTAATGGCAGGGGCGTGCTAGATGCCGTATCCATTGACGGTCGAGTGAAATTCCGGCTACCATCCTCGCAGGGCGATGTGCGGGAACCAGCCTGGTCCCCGTTTCTGAATTCGGGTTACTGAATTTATAAACTATTTAAGTTTTTGGAGGACGCACGAGTGGGAATGCAACGCAGTCAATTAATAAAGGTAAGCCTGTTGGTTATCTCGCTGTTCGCGCTAGCGGCATGCAGCTCAACCAGCGAAACGGATGATAGCGACATGGGAAACCAGGGTTCATCCAGCAGCAGCGGCAGTAGCTCTGCCTCCTCGAGTGCCGGTTCCAGTAGCGGTCAGTTAAGCCAGGAAGAAATCAGGGCACAGAACGCACTACGGCAGACAGTCTTCTATTTCGATTTCGATGTGGCCGAATTCAAGCCGCAGGATCGCGATACCCTGACTTACCATGCACGCGATCTGGCGGCGAATCCGGGCAAGCGTGTGCGCCTGGAAGGTCATGCAGACGAACGCGGAACCAGGGAGTACAACCTGGCTCTGGGTGAGCGCAGAGCAAACGGTATTCTTAATTATTTTATCGTCAATGGTGCGTCTCGATCTCAAATTGAAACGGTGAGTTATGGCGAGGAAAGACCCTCACAGCGCGGTTCTACCGAACAGGCCTATTCTCGCAATCGACGAGTCGAAGTGGTTGCCAGATAAAACTCTATGAATAAAACCCTCCTTGCTGTGGCCGGTAAAATACCCGTTTTTTTCTTCGCGAGTATTTTGACAACGACGGCCGCGGCGCAGGGGGTTAATTCGGGTGCTGGTTCGGTACTCGAATCCCAGCCATTCACTCCCGGGCAGTCCGCCCAATCCTCTGCCGTTTCAGCCGGCCCCAGTAACGATGCCATGTCGCTGTTGCTGGAACAGAACCAGCAGCTGCGTGCCGAATTGCAGGCATTGCGAGCCCTGCTCGAAGAGCAGGGATTCGAGATTCGAAAATTGCAGCGGGATACGCTCAGTCGCTATACCAATACAGATGAACGCCTAAGCACTCTCGAGAGCGGTGCGCAGAGGACGATTGCACCGGTTATCGGTGGTGAAACCAATACAACGCCGGCTGCGCCCGCCAGCTCTACCCCATCCACCAGCCTGGTGGATTCGTCCCCTGCAAGCAGGCGAAATGGTGATCCAGGAACAGAAGTTGCTACAACGAGTGGCCCAGCACGTAGCAGCAGCCGTCCCAGTCGGGGTACCTTGCAGCCCGCCGTACTGAGTGAGCAACAGCTCTATCAGATGGCCTATGAGTCGGCGATCAACAGCAATTTCAAACAATCCATTGCCGAATTCGATCAATATCTGAGCATCTACCCCCAAGGTCGCTTCGTTACCAACGCGTATTACTGGAAGGGACAGGCCTATCTCTATCTGAACCAATACGCGGATGCACGTGATTCCTACGAGATTATCCTGAATAATTTCGAGGAGTCGGCCAAACTGCCC
>DMJN01000152.1 GCA_003451715.1 Gammaproteobacteria bacterium
CGCACTGTATTGCTTACGCGTCTTGCGCTTGATGTCACGAATGATCCGTTCTGACGATGCGGGTCGTTCTGCTTGTTTCTGTTTCATCTCAACTCCTCACGTTAGGATGAACAAAAACTCTCCTTTAAACCCGTGCTATATCTGTTCCATAGGTGCTGACGGGGTACATGGCAGCAAATGTAACAACTGAAACTTAAGTGAATCTTAAGTGGGCTTTCAGAATGGCGAATAACCGGGACAAGCCTCCATGGCTATCCCAACGGTAGGCCGGGCAATCGCCCATTCGGCTCATTACTCATCGGCAGCGGAGGCAGGGATTGCTGGGGACACTCATAAATAACAACTTTGATCCAGATTTGACGCAATCACTAAATTCCAGTCAATTATTGAGTTGTGGGCATCCCATTAGCTTAGAGTTCGACTGTTGGCTTGACCTGAATCAACGGAAGGCTTGAATAGCTTGGTTAGCCTGAGACAATTAGATGTTGCGCAAAGAAAGTTTCTTATGAACAGGCTTGAAGAGAAACGTCAGAGAATGGTCAGAGAGCAGATCGCTGCCCGTGGAGTTCGCTCAGAATTGGTGCTGAATGCCATGAGGCAGGTTCCCCGGGAAGCCTTTCTACCGGAGCGAATGCACGAATTTGCCTACGATGATACGCCCTTGCCGATACAAGAAGGTCAGACTATTTCTCAACCCTATATCGTTGCTTATATGGTTGAGGCACTGGGCTTGAGTGGCGGTGAAAAAGTCCTGGAAATCGGGGCAGGCTCCGGCTATGCAGCAGCGGTGTTAGCCCGCATCGCTGGCGAAGTTTACACCATCGAATGCATAGAAAACTTGGCGGAATCTGCGCTTAGCGCACTGATAAAAATTGGTTCCGATAATGTCCAGGTAATTCATGCCGACGGCACACTTGGCTGGCAGCAGGAAGCACCCTATGATGCAATAGTCGTCACGGCGGGCGGACCGCGCATACCCGAATCGCTGAAGAAGCAGTTGAAAATCAGCGGCTGCATGGTGATACCGGTCGGCACACAGGAGCACGCGCAGGAGCTGGTGCGAGTAACCCGGCTCTCGGAAACTGATTTTAATACTGAGGAACTGGTGAGCGTACGGTTTGTGCCGCTGGTTGGCGAGGAAGGCTGGGGCTGCAGCTGACCGATGGCAAGCTCAGAACCTTGAATCTTCTTGTGCAAGCAAATAAGCAGTTTTTGTGATGAATTTTGGTAGTACCTATCATCAGATTAGAACAGCTACTTACAGCATGACTGGAAAAGCAGCTTCTCACCACCTCTAAAGATGCTTCAGACGCTCAAAAATTATTACTTATCCCAGTTTGGAAGCGATTTCATGCTCGGAATCGACTACTCTCTAACAAGCTGAGCAAACGCTGGATAGCATAGAAACCATGAAGAAACTGGAACAGGCTATAAATCTTGAAGAGGTAAGGCGGGCCAGGGAGGCTGTGTACACCCACTTAGTTCCTACGCAACTGACAAAGTATGAGAATTTGTCAAGATTGCTCGATGCCAACGTTTATGTGAAACATGAGAACCACAACCCCACAGGCAGCTTCAAGGTAAGAGGGGGTGTAAATTTGATGCACCACCTCAAGAACAGGGATGTTGAGGGCGTGATAACTTTTTCAACCGGCAATCATGGGCTTTCTATAGCAACTGCTGCTACATGGTATGGAATCGATGCCACAGTGGTAGTGCCGGAAAATAACAACGCTTCCAAGAACAGAAAAATTCACGAAACGGGAGCAAAACTTATTGAGGCTGGGAAAACATTTGAGGAATCTTCGGAAACAGTCAAAAATATCCTCGCCGAAAGAGATCTCTACTATGCACACCCGGCGAATGAACCAGCCCTGATAAATGGTGTCGGTACTGAATTTCTGGAAATAGTTGAGAAATTGCCTGATATGGACGCCTTGTTTGTCCCCATAGGTGCTGGCAGCGAAGCCGCTGCCGCAGTGACAGTATTGAAATCCCTGAACCCGACGTTGGACATCTATGGGGTACAGGCAGAGTGTTCCCCTGCTGCCTATTTGTCATGGAAATCCGGCGTCATAGAATCTGCAGCTAACACTACGCTTGCTGATGGATTCGCTACTGGCATAGGATATGAGATTCCGTTCGAGATCTATAAGGACAATCTGAAAGATTTTGTCCTTTTGACTGAAAACGAAATTTGTCAGGTTATCGCTATGGCGGGATATTACACACAAAATCTGGTAGAAGGTGCAGGAGCATCGACACTTTCTGCTGCTATTAAGTTAAAGGACGAGTTACGGGGTAAAAACGTAGTGTTGCAATTTAGTGGGTGTAATGCATCATCGCAGGAGATCGATACAGCCTATGCCTTACCGGCTTTTAAGACCGGATATATCGAAGTTTAGAGCTGCGCCTGCTGAAAACCTGGAGAAAAGAAAGCGGCCATTTTAATACTATGAGTACACATCATGATTAAATCCTTCGATCACATCGCCGTTCCCATGCAGCGGGTTGAGGAGATGGTGCAGTTTTACACCATGCTCGGTTGCCGAGTCGTGGAGCAGAATAACGGCATGATCTACGCCGTAATATTTGGCGACAATAAGATTAATTTCCATGCTCCACAATTGTGGGAGCCCGGTCAGTTTACCCTGCGCGGCCACACTGCCCTGCCCGGCTCCGGCGACGTGTGTTTCGTCTGGGATGGCACCCAGGACGCTTTATTGTCGACGATGCAGGAAGCCGGTGCCGAGATCGAGGAAGGCCCCGTGCCACGAACCGGTGGCATGAATGGCGGTAGCACCCAAGGTACCAGCATCTACACCCGTGATCCAGATAACAATTTGTTAGAATTCATCATCTACGGATAATAGTACCGAGAGAAACTATTATGAAAATAATTGCAAGAATATTGATAGTAGTTGTTTGTCTATTACTGATTCCATTTGCGGCTGTTTCGACAGCGGCAATGAAGCAACGCTTCGCCGATGGTCCCAACCGGGTCTTCTCCGGCGGACCACTGGTAGCCGGGGAGATCCATTCGGGTTCGGAACCGGACTGGAGTTTCGTTAACCAGATTCCCACTATCGAAATGCAACTCATTGACCCTCCTACCTCACGCCGTATATGGACTGTAGAGCATGCAGGTAAGCTGTATGTGTGGTCTGGTTATATGGGCAGTACTGTGGGGAGGCTGTGGAAACGCTGGCCGGTGCAAGCCGAGCGCAATGGTCGTGCCATTATGCGAATCAATGGCATACGCTACGAGCGCGACTTGAGACGTATTCAGTCCGGCGATGAATTGGATGGCATCACCGCGGCCATCACCGGAAAGTATCCTTCTCAGACCACACGCGCCAACGTAGAATCCGGCGGTGTCTGGCTATTTGAAGCTGCACCACGCAATTAGAAGCAGCGCCAGGACTATAAGAGGAATTCGATTATGAAATACTTTTACTGGTTTATAGCCGCCGCATTGGTGCTCACCGTTTTATCGGTACTGTTCGTACCGGGCGTGGATGATTTCGTGGAACAGACCTTTCAGCGATACCTGGGGCAAGCAGCCCGCTAGGCATTAGGGGACACTAACAATTTGACAACTTAACGTGCATTTTCTAGTGGCTCAGTAAATTTATCCACTAAACACGGGGTGATAGGATATTAGTTAGTTCCAAATATTACATCGCCCGTAATCCAAATTAGTGGGTCTTTATTTTTATTGGACTTACCTGAATTAGTTTAGACCAAATCTG
>DMJN01000209.1 GCA_003451715.1 Gammaproteobacteria bacterium
CTCACCTTTCGATCAACGGCAGCATGTCGTCGACACCCGTGTCGACCGTGAGCGCCAACTGGTCGCTCTGACGCTGCCTGACGGGGTGACCCGGACTGCACGGCGCTATGGCAGCCAGGGCTGTGTGACTCGGCCCATGGGACAGGAGACTCTGCAATTCATCCCGTCGATCATCGAACCTGAGCTGCCCCCGGCCGAGTCCACTGCATGGCCTATGGGTGATGTCCTGTCCGATGACTCCTGGCCAGCGGGAGTCGACAAAGAACTCGTTGAACGTGCTATAGAGGTGGGATTCGGGCCACCGGAGGCTCGCACGCTTGGCCTGGTGGTGACCTACCAGGGGCGCGTTATCGGTGAACGCTACGGCGACGATGTCGACATGCACACGCCTCTGGAGAGCTGGTCGATGACCAAGAGTCTCACCGGCACCTTGATGGGCGTCCTCATCCAGCAGGGTGCTTACGAGTTGTGGCAGGAGGCACCGATACCGGAATGGCAGCTGGCACAGGATGATCCACGTCAGCAAATCCGCATCGGAGACATCATGCGGATGTCCAGCGGTATCATGATCAACGCCCCGGCAGATCCGGACTTCGATCCCGACACCTACCCCGACCACGTCTACCTCTACACCGGCGGTGAGAACCTGCACCAGTATGCGGCCACGCGCCCACAAGAATACCCGCCGAACACTATCGGCCGCTACCGTAATACCGACCCGGTACTGGCAAGCTACCTGATTCGTTTAGCGGTGGAAGACCGCGGCGAGAATTACCACGCCTTCCCGCAAAGGGCACTGTTCGACAAGCTTGGCATTCGCAACGCCCTGATTGAAACCGACGCCTGGGGCAATTTCCTCGGCCAGGGGCTGGCCTTCATGCCCGCCCGTGACTGGGCGAGACTCGGCAACCTTTACCTGCAGGATGGCGTATGGAACGGGGAGCGCCTGTTGCCCGAAGGCTACGTGGAGTATGCCAGCACTGTTGCTCCGGCCTGGCAAACTGACGGCCGCCCGATCTATGGCGGCGCCTTCTTCTGGGTAACCAACTCGGAACTGGAGGACGGTACACCCCTCAATGCCTTCCACATGCGTGGCGCCGGCGGTCAGAGCACTAACATCATTCCGAGCCATGGCCTGGTCTACGTGCGCATCGGCAAATATACCGGCGCCGGTCCGGGCGGCGCGGCATTGAACCGGATGATCCCGATGTTGATGGAGGCGGTGCCGCCGGTGCAATGATTAAGTAAATAGAAGTAAATAGGGACAGATCTATTTAATTCCTTTCATTCAGGACAACCACTATGAAAAAAACAACAACCTCTTTACTAGTACTTCTTTTAAGCACTGGCTTACTGCTCACGAATACGAGCTGGGCTGCCGAGATTCCCTGGGCGACTCCCGAAGAGGTCGGCATGTCGTCGGAACGTCTGGATCGAATTAACACCACCATTCAGCGACACATCGATGCGGGCGATATTCAAGGTGCTGTCACCGCGGTCGCGCGTCGCGGCAAGTTGGTGCATTTCGAAGCGCACGGATTGATGGATGAGGCAAACAATCGACCCATGCAGGAAGATTCAATATTCATCATGATGAGTTCCAGCAAACCAGTGTTAGGTGTTGCCGCCATGATGATGATCGAGGAAGGGCTTATCCGTCCCGAAGATCCGGTCTCGAAGTACCTTCCGGAATTTGCTGACATGCAGGTGGCGGTACTCAAGGAACCCGTCGATGAAAACATCAGCCCCAGGGGAGTCGATAGGGACAATCTTCCGGAACATCGTCTGGTGCCGGCTCATCGGGAAATCACCATTCACGACTTACTGACCCACACATCTGGCCTTGGTACCGGCAGTCTGGGTTCGACGCTGCAAACACCGGCACCTTTTCCTCTGCCAGCGGATAGAACGCTGGCCAGTGAGATGGCTCGCTATGCATCCGGAGCCTTGGATTTTCAACCCGGCGATCGATGGGCTTACAGTGGTTTGGTGGGCCTGGATGTTGTGGCTCGCATTGTCGAGATTGTCTCCGGGCAGCCTTACGACGAATTCATTAAAGACCGTATCTTCGACCCCCTGGACATGAATAACACCTGGTTCAATGTGCCGGAGGAATACAGAGATCGACGCGTGGTCATTAGAGACCGTGACATGTCTCCCTTTTTTGACAACACCACCAATTACTTCTCCGCCTCTGCAGGACTCAACAGCACGGCTGAAGATTACCTGAAATTTGAGCAGATGCTGGTTAACGGAGGAGAACTCTTTGGCAATCGCCTCCTCAGTCCTCGAAGTATTCGAATGATGGGCAGTGACCAGACCGCTGGCCTTTATAATGGAATTGGCCGGGTCCAGGGTGGCCTCGGTTTCGGCTACACGGTTTACGTGACGCAAGATCCGATTGCCGCCGGCGCACGTCGCGGTGCAGGAGCCTTTGGCTGGATGGGCGCCTTCGGCACCCGCACCTGGACAGATCCTGAAGAAGAGCTGACAGGTGTGCTATTTCTGCAACAACCCCATGGGCGTACCCAGCTGGATTTCGAAAACGCGGTGCAGCAGGCGATAATTGATTGATCGCTAAAGGCAAGCTCAGAGGATAAAGGGAACGGAGGGATTATTTTTTGATCAGCGAAAGGCTGATTAAAAAATAATCCCTCCATCCCCTTTTATTCCCTTTTATTTGTCTGTCCTTATTCCCTTACATACCTGTTAAACCAATCAATCGTGCGTGTCCATGCCTCGGTCGCCGCGGCCTCAAGATAGCGTTCGGGTGTCGCGTCGTTGAAGAATCCGCGCACCGCGCCCGGATAGATATGCCCTTCGTGGGTGACATTATTGGCGATCAGGGCCTCTTCGTAGGCCGGCCATGCATTAACCAGACGCGTGTCGAGTTCGCCGTGTTGTACCAGAATAGCCGCCCTGATGTTCGGTACATCCGCCGCGTCAGCGCCTCCCCCGTAAAACGGTACCGCCGCCGCTAGATCCTCTCCCAACCTGACAGCGAGTTGATTTGAAACGCTGCCACCATAACAAAATCCAGTCACGCCAATCTTGCCCGTGCAGTCCGAACGGTTTTTCAGCCATAGCGCGCTGGCGACAATGTCTTCGAACTTTCTATCATTGTCGATCTGCCGGAAGAGCTGTCCACCCTGATAGTCATCACCCGGATAACCGCCGACCGAGGTGAGCACGTCCGGTGCGAAAGCCATGAAGTTGGCCAGCGCCAATCGCCGAGCCACATCTTCAGTGTGAGGATTAAGCCCGCGATTCTCATGCACAACGATAATGCCCGGAAGCTGGGATGGTGTCTCACTGCGACTATCGGCACTGAAGGGGCGTACCAGATATCCTCTTATGAAGCCGTTGCCGTCAGGGGAGGACAAGGTCTCGTAACTGGTGGTAATGCGTTCATCGTCGCGGGAGATTTGTTGCCCCATCGCGTAATCCGGCAGCAGCGCCTCGACAATGGCCCCGGCACTGAGACCGGCAACAGCCAATTTTTTCACACCGTCCAGAAATGACCGGCGACTGATTTCACCGTGGGCAAACTGGGTGTATATTTCAACTGCTTCCGCTGGGACTGTACGTCGTTCTTTTGATGACATTATTTTTCTCCTATGAATAGGGATAGAATTCTTTTCTATACTGTAGCCCGCCGTTCAGTAGTAATCTAGCTTGTGGAAAAACAGAGACAGGCCAGGAATAAGCAATCGCTCAAAAGCGAGGTCTGCCACCTCTAATCGCTAGGCCAGTTTATCCAACGCCGCTTCAAGCGTTTGCACGGTTCTGTCCACGTTGTGCAGCTTATCCAAACCGAATAATCCTAATCGAAAACTCTGAAAGCCCTCAGGCTCATCACACATCAAGGGCACACCGGCGGCTGTTTGTAAGCCGACCTCGGCAAACTTTTTCCCGGTCTGTATGCCGGAATCGTCGGTATAAGACACCACCACGCCCGGCGCGCCGAAGCCTTCTGCTGCGACACTCTTGATTCCCTTGTTTGCCAGCAGCGCACGAACTTTATCACCCAGTTCCTGTTGCTCCATCTTCACCTTTTCGAATCCATAACTTTCGGTTTCCTGCATAGCATCTCGAAACCGGGTGATGGAATCCGTAGGCATGGTGGCATGGTAAGCATGTCCACCATTCTCATAGGCCTGCATTATCTGCAGCCATTTACCAAGGTCACAGGCAAAGCTGGTGCTCGAGGTGCCTTCCATCTTCTCCAGTGCCAATGTGCTTAACATAACCAGTGCGCAGCAAGGCGATGAACTCCAGCCCTTTTGAGGCGCGCTAATGAGAACGTCGACACCACTTGATTTCATGTCGACCCAGATGGTCCCGGAGGCGATGCAATCCAAAACAAAAATGCCTCCCACCCCATGCACGGCGTCCGCCAGTGCCGAGAGGTAGTCAGGGGGCAGAATGATGCCTGAAGCTGTCTCCACATGGGGAGCGAAGACGATGTCAGGCTTTTCCCGTTCGATTGTTTGAACAGCCTCATCGATGGGTACCGGTGCGAATGGAGATTGGCTCTCCGCTGGCAATTGTCTGGCTTTCAGGACTATCGCCTCTGAGGGAATGTCCCCCATCTCGAAGATCTGTGACCAGCGAAAGCTAAAGAATCCATTTCTGATTACCAGGCATTTCTTGTTGGTAGCAAACTGCCGCGCAACCGCTTCCATGCCAAACGATCCACCACCGGGAACAATTGCCACCGCATCGGCTTGATAAACCTTCTTCAGCGTGGATGAAACATCATTCATCACAGTCTGGAAAGACTGCGACATATGATTGAGAGAGCGGTCAGTAAATACAACAGAATATTCCAGCAAACCATTGGGATCGATATTGGGGAGTAAACCGGGCATAAATCTTCTCTTTCTTGATTAGTAATACAGCGAATTTGTTTGAGCACAAGATTGTAAACGATCAAAGGGGTCAGCGTGTCGAAATGATCGTCAAACTGTAACGATCAAATAAACCCGACCCCTTTGGTTTTTCTTTAGTTTATCTGGATAGTCGTTCTTGTTCTCTTGCACCGCGCAGGATGTTCGCCATGGAATAATTACCTTCATGGCAGGCATATTCGTAGATCGGGTCTGGCGTGTAATCCATGATGAATTCTCTGGTATAAGGCGCCGAGTAGGTATCCGGCTGGTCGACAGTGATCTGGTACAGCAGCTGGGTGTCGTTGAGTCGTGTAAAGCGTTCGATATTGACCCTCGATCGATTATGCCCAAAGGTACTCCTGCCTGAGAAGTTAGTGGTTTCGATAACCAGTGACTCTCCGTCGAAGTAACCGCGGGCATCTCCATGCCACAGGCCTATTTTACTATCGACGTGGGGTTTGTCCGTAAGGGGTACGATGCGCGCATCGTGCATCATTTCCTGGACGATGACCACATGGTTTTTTGATTGGACGATTTGCCAATAACTGTTGTAACCAGCATTCAGATAAGGTGCACCATAGCTTATACAGCGATCATCAACGGTAAGGTCTAACCACGATGCGGGACTGGTATTGCCTCGTTGTGGACGATTAAAGGTTGTGCCATCGGCATCGCCAAGCGGCGGCGGGAAGCGTCCATTGGGAGGATCGATTATCTGAGAAGTACGATCATGCACTTCCCTTTCCACCAGCCAGGATTGATCATAGTTGCCGGTGCTGGGGTCATAGGATCTGACTTCGCCGGTCAGTGCCGCCTCGAACACGCCATCGCCAAAAAGAGCATCTTCATCGCCCTCGGTTATCTCGGTTATGCGTCGGCGCAGCAGTATTTGCTCTTCGTCGGTCAGGTATTGTCGATCTCCAAAGCTTTCCGGCCGCTCTACTGGCGTTATCGTGTTGTTACCCCACACACCTTGAAGGTCAGGATGGTCATCGATGGTTCGCGGTGTCTCCCACGCCCCAAGATTCTGTCCATAAAGCGGTTGCCACAAAAGAGCCCCACAGCCAACTAATAGAATGAGTCTTCGAACAGCTTCTCCCTTGCCTGCCAGGATAATTGACATGCCTGGAATCCTCCGTAAAAGATAAATGGGTGGACCTGTTTTACCAAAATCGGGGGTCAGAGTAAAAACTATTGGAATGATTAGGGATAGATCAGCTTTCTATTGACCTATAAATATATCCAGCGGCAACAAAGCAGTGACTCCCACGTTGGGTGCATCCACCAGTTGGCTGATGCGAATATCCACCGCGACGCTGGCAATCACATACGCCTGTTGCCGGTTATAACCATAGGTGCTGGTTATATAGTCAATGATTCCGTCGATGGCGTTGCGGGCGGCCAGGTTGATATCGTTTGACAGGTTTTCCAGCCCGGCAACCACATCCGAGTTCAGATAGCGCATATCCGGCGGCACGTCTCCGGAATCCTTGACCGGAATACCCGTTACCGCATAAAAACGGCGGGAAGGAATGTCCAGTAACTGGGCTGGGCCTTCGTAGTGAGGGCCGCGAGACAGGTCAGGGCCGTCCTTGAGGACTTCGGTGGTTGCCCATACATCAGCCGACATCTCGATTGCCGTACCGGACACTTCCCCATCGCCCTGAGCATAATGCAGGTCACCAATAGCCAGGCCGCAGCCATCGATAAAACAAGGCAGGTAAATGGATACCCCTGCCTTGAGATAGCGGATGTCCATATTGCCACCGTGTTCGCGCGGCGGTATCGTGCGCAGGCACTCAGTACTCGCGGTACCATTCGGTCCGCAGAGAGCGACCGGATCCGCACCGCCCGTCATGGGCAAGGAGACGCGCCCACCGGCATCTGCCAGTTCCTGTTCCCGTTCCAGCATAATTCGCAGTTGATTGGGTCCGGGCAGGGTGGTGACGACACCGGGAAAGCTGGCATTGGGAATGCGAATGCCCGGGAGGTCATCGCTCTCGGCGTAGTTACGATTCAGCCGCCAGATCACCAGGCTCTGGCCTTCGACGAGATCGGGAATGAAACCTGAAGAGCCGCCATACGTGTAAGCATAAGAGCCCGGGTCAATATTGGTAAGCGTTACCTTCAATACATCTCCGGCTACCGCACCCTCGATATATACCGGTCCGGTAATGGGATGCACCCGGCCAAAGTCGCTACTGAGCGTTTCCGGTTCGGTGGTCTGAGCCGCGGCCGCGCCCAGTACGTCCTGCGCATCTCTGGCTCTGAACAGAATCGTCTGCTCCGGCCTGGCTCTCGCCGCCATGGGGATATCCGGATGCAGTCGATTTACACAGCCGGGATCTTCGATGCAGTCCTCGCCTTCTCCGCCTACGACGACGATGTCCTCGGCAGCACCAGCGCCGCTCGATAGCAGTGTACCGATAAGAAAAGCCAGCAGACTCGGCAGGGATAGTTTATTCATCGCAGGGCGCCTCTTCTTCTTTATGTTTGGGGATAGCATAGCAAATGTATAAGCCGTTTCCAGGGATGGTAACCGGGGTACAGAATTAGCCGTGAGAAAGCGCAGTCTGCTCCCTATTCTGACTTAACAACACACCCACCACGGCGGCTACGCAACCGCTAAGCAAAGGTGTCACTTGTCCCACATTAATGCCGATCACTTCCGTTGTTGGGAGTGCAATCAACCCACCCCCAATAGCCATAAGCGTACGACCGGCTATACCGATGGGACCCGTGCGATTCAGGAATCCCACTCCCAACAGGTAGCTCTGCAGTGTTCCCGCGATAAGCACTATACCGACTCCCAGCTTGGTGGTGGCAAAGAGTATTTCCCACCAGCTGCCAGACATGATCAGTGCGGGTTCCAGCACGAAGAAAAACGGGATGAAATAAATGATGCTGCCCAGTCGCATGGCCTTGAATCCGGTCGCAAGCGCCGATGACCCGGCGATACTGGCAGCGGCGAATGCGCCTAGTGCTACGGGAGGTGTGATGAATGACAACATGCCCCAGTAAAGAATAAACAGATGAACGCTCATGGGATCCAGGCCGCCCTGAATCAAAGCGGGAGCCAGCACTATCGCCAGAAATACATAGGCTGCGGTGACTGTCATGCCGATGCCCAACAGGAAACTACTGAAAGCTCCCATCAATAACAGCAGCAGTGTCGAGTCGCCCGCCAGATACAATAAATCATTCACCAGGGTTCCCGATAAGCCAGTAACAGACAGGGCCCCGACAATCAGCCCAACACCCGCCATGATGGTCAGTAGTTCCATCAGCAACCGTCCGGTTGCTACAAGAAACGCACCGGCTTGCTTGATATTCCAACGGTGATCGGTGGAGAACTGGTTCAATACCAGTAATACACCGGTGGCAATAAATGGCGCCACCGCTTCACGTTGCAAATAGACGAGCAGAAAAATCAACACCCCGAAGGCGGCAATATAGAACCAGCCCTGTTTCATGGTCTCTTTGAAACTGGGTAATTCGTCGCGGGGAGTGCCAACCAGCCCTTTTCGGGCAGCGTAGGCATCTACCTGAACGAACAAGCCAAAAAAGTACAACAAGGCGGGTATGGCGGCGGCCAATGCTACGGTGGTGTACGGCACATTGAGAAAGGTCGCCATGATAAACGCCGTGGAACCCATGATTGGCGGCAACAGTACGCCTCCGGTTGAGGCGCAGGCTTCGATGCCGGCGGCGTAGTCTTTTTCCATACCACTCTTCTGCATGGCTGGAATAGTCATCTGGCCGGTGGTCAGTACGTTGGTAATCACACTGCCACTCATGGAGCCCATCAGTCCGCTGGATACAATGGCCACTTTGGCAGAGCCGCCGCGGACATGACCAAATCCGGCAAAAGCCAGGTTGATAAAAAAGCGACCGCCGCCAGTTTGTTGCAGGGCAATGCCAAAGATCAGAAAGCCTATGACCAACTGAGCAAAGGCCCGGAACGGCAATCCGAGAATGCTCTCAATACTCATCACATGATAAGAGGCTGTTTCTGCTGGCGTCGAGGACATACCTTGAATAGGTCCCGGAAAGCTGTCAGCGAAGATCGGGTAGAGGGAAAATACCAGCACGAGAATAAACAGTACCCAGCCTCCGCTGCGACGCACTGCTTCCATAATCAGCACCCACAACAAATAGCTCACCCACACCGCGTAGTCAGGCGCTAAAAACTCCCAGCCAAAATCCAGCATGGTTTCGGCGTTGATAAAGAAGAATACGCAGGCAGCAAATGCCGCCAGGCTGAGCACACTGTCAAACCAGTAACTCTTGGGACTCTTAAATGAGGGATTGATCAGGAAACACAGCGGTAACAACAATCCCATCAGGGCGTAGTAATAGTGATTCTGAACCGTAATAACAAAATCCAGCAACGGGCTCTCGGAAAAAAGCCGCAGAGAATCCATTGCCAGGAAGGCAGCGCCAACGGCAGCAATGCCCGTCAACCAACGTAGCGGGGTTGGTAATTCACCGGGTTTTCTTGACACTATCGCCAGACCGGATCGAAGCCGGCTTCCTCCAGACGTTGCGCACGCAGCGCCTCCCAGGCCTCGACAAAATCATCGGCATCACGGATGCCTCGAGCCGTCACTTCGGTCCAGGCCGTGGCCAGTACTCCCTGACGCTGGATTAACGACTGGTTATGGGCTTCAATCTCGTCCGTCCACACACCAATCTCACGCCAATAGGCAACGGCGCCTTCATGATAGGGCACGACCCATTGGAATACCTGTGACTCCAGCGCCCAACCGATGGCGCCAGGATCAGAGTCTTTATAGTCGTCGTAGTTTTCGTTAATGGCCCGGGTCAGAGAATAGGCCAGATCACTATCCTGGGTAGCCAGCGTGGTCAATAGCGGATAAGGATAAGTACCCCCTTCATGGGGATTGTCATCACTGATGCCGGCACCCCGGGTAGCGATATGCGGAGTGAAATAGGGACCGATGGCCTGCAGGTGCTGCCAGCATTCTTCATCGTCATGAGGTACGGGTAGCCAACGTATACCCCGCGGCGATGCTTCGAGACGAAAAGGGGGCCCCGACACTGTGGTACCAAAACCGACATCGACATCGCCATTAATTATGCCGTTCCATTTCGCGTCATAACCGGGAAAGTCCACACGGACCACATCGTCCCAGGTTAAGCCGCCACAGGCTAAATGGGCTTCGATGGAAACATTGAGCGCAGGAGCTGCCCTGACATAGGGCACCCGCCGACCGCGCAGCTCGGCGAAACTGGTGACGCCGGTATCGGCAGCCACGGCCACGCCCTGGTTGCTCAGCCCGTTGGATGTCATCAACAGGCGCAAGGGCTGGGGTCCCCACTGTTGGGCAGCAAACTGAAACATGCCTTCCTGGGCAAAATAGGTTGCCACGCCATTGGCAGTGAAATCGACGCGGCCCGTTTTCAAAGGCAACAGGCGGGAGACATCGTTTTGTCCGGGGATGACTCGCAGAGTGACATTGTATTTCTCACGCAACATGGCGCCGATGGCGACTGCCTGGTTATACCCTGTGGTACCCAGGTTATAGGCCGTCCAGGCCATCTGACGCGGCAGCTCGGGTTGGCTGGGCTGGGCCAGCGTCACGCCCGCCACCGTCAATGAAACAAGCAGCGCTGCTAATTGGAATGGTTTACGTCCGCGTTTGTGGGGTGTTTTCAGGTACCTCAACAACACTCTTAGTCTCCTGGAGGGATTACGGTTCCGGGGTGAAGGAATACTAACAGAATAATTTCGGGGACAGACCACGTATTAGCATTTTTATGAAAATACCCAAAAACGTTAAAAAGCGGTCTACCTCCCGCTATTCGATCGCCGCTATAAGCTCTCTGGTTGAGAGCACATTGTGGCCAATAACCGGATAGTCGATTTCCACAGCCGCCTGCATTTCCCTCATATTGAAGGCGCCAATGGCGTCGGTAAGCAGGGTGGTGTGGTAGCCCAACTCCACCGCATAGCGCGCTGTTGACTCGATGCAGGTGTTAGCCCGCATTCCCGCCAGGATAACGTGGTCAATACCATGTAACTTCAGTAAGAAATCCAGGTCCGTATTGGCAAATCCGCTGGACTTCCAATGCTGCCGGGCTTCCAGATCACCGGGTTGTTTCTGTAAATCTGGATGGTACTCAACATTCCACGTGCCTGCCTTGAATACACAGCCTGATCCCCCACCAAATTTCCAGCCATCGTAATCCCCTTCCCGGTAATGATGATGTGGTACGTAGATCACTTTCATACCCGACGCTCGTGCGGCATTTACCAGATCCTTCATATTGGCAATAGCATTGTTTGCGTCCAGTGTCTCTTTGGAGATTGGATAGAGTAGCCCGCCTTCAGAGAGAAATTCATTATAAGGATCTACCAGCAGCACAGCAGATCTTTGCGGGTCATAGGTGTAATCCTGTGCTGAGAGGGCTGCGGAAAAAATGAGAGAAGAGAAGACCAGTAGCGCATTAGTTTTATTGATCACAGCTTCGTACCTTTTTTAATTATGGACCGTTATAGAATTTGCCGGATCGAGTGGATTCGTGTCCGCTCAATTTCTAATCGTTTAGTGTTCATTCCCGAGGTGCCTGGCGAAGAAATTCACCATGACATTATGCACTTCGTCCGACTCGGGCAACCGGGGATTGAAGGCAAAAGTTGCATGGCCCAGACCTTCCCAGATATGCAGATCAGCTTCGACACCCAGCCTGGTGAGCCTGGCATGGGTGGCAATCACTCCACTCATGGCAAAATCCCGGGTACCGCTTATCAGCAGTGTTGGGGGGAAGGCCGCCAGTACTTCGTCGTAGTCTCCGGGGGCCAGCACCGGATCATTCTCCATGACATTCGCAAAGTAAGGCCCTGGGCTGGCCTCCATGGGATCTTCAAGCTGGCGAGGATTACCGCCAATGGCAGCGCCTATGTACCCGGCTTCGCTGAAACTCATCTTGAAAACCCCAGGGCCTCCAGCGGTCGTGGGAGCGCCTGCGCAGAACAACCCGATTGCAGCCGGCATGGGCAAATCATTCAAGTGAATAAAGGCGGCAACCTGGGCGGTCAGCATCGCCCCGGCTGAGCAACCGAAGATTCCAATATTGTGAGGTTGGTACTCTTTAAGTACTTCCTGGTAGACGGCAATGACATCTTCCACCCCAGCGGGATGCCTATGCTCGGGTGCCATTCTGTAATCGGGGCTGATGACCTTGATGCGGCCAATATCAGCAACCTGCATGGATTCTGTGTGGGCGAAGTAGCGGGCACCTACCGTATAGCCGCCGCCATGCACACTGATCAGTACCTTGTCTTCATTTTCCGGTGTAATGCCATCCCGCGGAGTCCACACTTCGGTATACACACCACCTATGGTTTCCACGCTCAGATCAACAGGATGCTTGGCGCGGCTGTCTTTGTAGACCGCGGTTTCATAATAATTTTCGGCGATGCATTGACGCGCTGCTGAGGGATCATCCGTATCGAACAGGTTAGGGCAACCCTGATAAATGCTGCCGAACATGGACGCGTAGACTTCTCGAAAGTACTGCATGGCCTCACGGGACTCTTCACTCAGATAGGAAGACAAGGGTAGATCGAAGGCAGGCACATGCACTGTGCCATCTGGCTCAACACTCGATTGGGCGAAACTCTGTCCCGTCGCCAGGAACAGCGCCAAAGTGATAGCTAAATCCCTGATTCTAAAAACCATGACAACACCTCTACTTCTAATTACTAAAGACCCAATTACTGGTATAGACTAGTTCACTTGCACTGTTTTGGGAAATACCGAATACGCGGACGTGTTCTTCATTGAGCACACCAAAATCGGATAGGGGAAGACTAGTTCGAAAGCCAGGCGTTAAGCCGACTGCTTCCTCTCTGACAGCCTCAACATCACTCCTGCGCACATCGGGTGTAAGAGAAGTGCGCAGCTCACCATTGACAAAGACTAATACATCAGCCATGTCAGCGTTGGCGACGTCAAGCGACCAACCGCTCACCACGACTATGGTGTTGTCTTGCCCAATATCAGAACGAACAAAACCCTCTACATCCCTGCCGTCTATTGGAACTTTTTGCCCGTCGGGAGAAATCAGAATTTCGGTATTTTCATCCCCTTCAATGGCAAGGGAATATCGAGTCTGGGCGTCTTTCTGCAGTCGCTGCAGCTCAATTTCCCCATCCATGTCTCTTACAAAAAACACATCGACCTCATTGCGCCCGGCGCGAAATGATGCCTCGGGCACCAGTGCGGCAAATTCTTGCGACTGGTAAAACTGGGGACCCAACTCGATTACGGACCTGATCACACCATTAATTCCAACCGCTAAATATTCAGGTTCATCAGGCAGGTTTTCTCCCCTTACTCGCCCCCTGATGTCAGTCAGAATAAAACCGGCATCGAGTGACACATTAGTAAAGAACGCCTCCCCTTCGAGAGTCACCTGCGAATCCACATCGAGCAGTTCAAATTCTGCGATGGGCCTGCCAGTCAAATGGGCATATTCCTGGACACCATACATCCGCCCCCAAGCCCCTGACCGAATCGTTCTGGCCTTTCTTAAGAGGCTGTCGGTTCTTAAAGTTGATTGCGGGTTCATTTCGAACAGTCTGTTAGTACCTGCCAGAATACTTTTCCCATTGCGCTCCGGCAGAGTCGCATCGAGAGCCGATTGGCCATTCATCTCCCAATCCACCTCCAGTTCGAGGGCATCAACAATGGTGGGCAGAATGTCGATAGACTCTACATTTCGGTCACTGGTAATACCCTGCTCCTGAAAAGGCAATTTGATAAACAGGGGAACCCACATTATGTCAGCGAGGTTTGTCTCGCTGGCCCTTCTTGAGTAATCGTTTTGTATAAATGAGGCCCCGTGATCTGAAGTGATGATCACTAATGAGCGCTCGAAAAGTTCCGCTGCCTGCAGGCGTTCGATAAGTTCTCCTACCAGACCGTCTACGTAGCCAGCTTGCAGGGCATGGCGTCTATAATGGTAATCTATTAGCGATTGATCGCTTTCCCAGGCTGGATAGGTTCCATAGGGACTACTCAATCTAATCTGCCCATCGATGCTGTCAGGCGTCAATGTGTAATTCTTTCCACCAGGCAGGTATTGCCAGGGTTTATGGGGAAGCATCGCATGCAGATAGTAAAGAGAGGGGGGGTCGTCTTTCTCGATTGAAGCCGAGAAATCTCTAAATATATTTGCCGACCTATCCATCACATGCGTAAAGTCTCCGAAGTCCCGATATTGGCTTGTGGACAACTTTACCGACCTGAAGGAATTCCACGATTGATCTATTGCGGGTAAGCCGGCAGCCAAATCATCCGGCAACACCACATGGCCGTATACCACTGTCAAATCCATCAGCAGACCCCGTATTCTCTCTGAGGTTGACGCCACCGCCTGGTCTTCTGGAAACGGAGAAAGCCTGGTGCCATTTTCCACTATCTCCAGCTGGTGCGTACCGGCCAACAAAGTAAACAGATTTTCCGGGTAGTCGGCCAAGGTAGGCAATCGTTTCTCATCCAATATAGGCGCAACGCCACTCAGTATTGTTGGAATAGAAACCAGAGTCGAATCACTAACGGTAGTCGCGTTTCTGAACCAATACGCTTGATCGGCCAGCCCGGCGAAATTCGGGAATCTGGTCCGATCGATTTGCATTTGCTCATCCAGTAGAGTCGTCAATGGAAATTCATCCAACACGATCATGACTACGGGTACAGAATCTGATGCTGAGGTAGCAAGCGAGGGATTGAACTCAACTGGATCAGGAGCAGGAATTTCAGATTCAGGAAATGTGACCCTGGCTATTTGAGGATTGAAAATGAAGAGAACCGGGAACAAAAGCACTACCGGAGAGAGCAGAGATAGGTAAGTGTGCAAAATTTTCCATTTGCTGTAGGCCAGAGCAGCGAAGGCGCCTGCAATAAGTGCAGCCCCTGACAAGACAATCCCCGGGACAACAGTAATGGCCTGAATAACTTGAATCACAATCAATGCGCTAAACAGAGCCACAAGACTCAACTTAAAAGATTGTTGAAAACTCTTTCCAATGACTATTGATGCTGCAACCAGGATCAAGCAAAGCACAGGAATAAGCAGGCTTAGAATCGATGCCAGTAAAAATAAATCAATTGGTTCAGAACCCCGGGCAACAAAGAATTCGGGGTAATTGCCGAGTAAGCTGAAAAGCGGCTGAGCTAAAGCAAATCCAAGCAGCGCAAAAAGGTGCAAGAGAAATTTGAGCAAATCAGTGCTTGATTTAGGGGGAAGGTTCATGCGTAAAAATTCGCCAATTAGTCAGGAGTCACTTACAGCTTAAGGGGTTCCTAATGGTTTTAGATTGTAGTGTTCTCCACATCGTTACTACGATTTATTGGCCTATAGTAGCATAAAGGCCGGGTTCGTTAGCTTGTTAAGCTGTGGGTCAAGCTAATCACCATAACCATTGCCCTAAGACAAACTGCAGCTTTTCTGGACATATCCTTCACCTAATATTCCGGTTTTTCAGCCCTATTTCGATCAATGTGACATTGTAATGTAATGGAATACTTTGTTGGGGGATGGGCATTCAGGAAAACAAATTCTCTGATGATGTAACCTTTTTTCGTTTCTCGCATCTTATATCACAAGGGTGCGCACCTTGTTAAACATCACTATTTTTGGAGAAGAGAGCATGAACAAACTTTTTAAATCTTTCGCACTCATTATGGCGTTAGCAATTCCTGCGATAGCAAGCGCGGGAGTAGAGCGCAATCAGATTGCTGAGGACAAAGTAGTCATAACCTTTAATGCCAGTGAGGCCACTACAGAATCAGGTCGCGTTGAGCTGGAACGTCAGATTCGACAGGCTGCCGAGCAAGTCTGCGGGCCGCAGAATCTGAGCCGTACTGGAAATATGAGAGAATGGATACAAAATCGAGAATGCTACAACAAAGCGGTAGCAGATGCGCTAGATGCCATTAAGGCAACTAGTTGATAACTTCGAGAAATAAATCCCCATTAAGACAGCATCACAGTCATATTCACTATGTGCCTATGATGCTGTTTTCTTTTTTCAATGTAGGGTCGAGCCTTCCATTGAATATCGTGATTGAAAATAGTCAGAATTAGTTGATTTCACAAATCACCCCCTACATATTTTCAGATCAGGCTACTCTTACTCCCCTCGCTGGCTGATTTCTACAGCCGCAGCCCCCTTAACCAGTGAGTCACCTTGCCAGACTTCCTTTATTTTGGGACTAATGATCACGGAAATTTTCTAAACAAATCCTTCGCCTGATAATCCGGTATTTCAGCAGTATCACTATTAGTACGACATGGCAATTCATTGGAAAACTTGTTGCAGAACGGCCGTGTTAAAACATCAGTTCTCTAACAGTGTAACCTTTTTTCGTTTTTCGCATCTTATAGTACAGGGGCGCACTCCTTTGTTTATATCAATCCTTTTAGGAGAAGCAATCATGAACAAATTTATTAGACCTTTGGTACTCACTATGGCGTTAGCTATTCCTGCGGTTGCCAGCGCCGAGATCGAATCGAGTCAGGTTAATGAAGTGGAAGTACGCATAACCTATACCAACTGTGATGTTGCAACAAGCTCAGGTCGTATAGAGCTGGAACGTCAGGTTCGACAGGCAGCCGAGAAAGTCTGCGGACCACAGAATCTGAGCCGTACCGGTTCGATTAGACAATTGATGATAAATAAAGACTGCTTCGAAAAAGCAGTGGCAAATGCGTTACGTTCTATTCAGGCAACTGGCTGATAATGTAAATCAATATTGCGCTTGGGCAGCATCACAGCCACGTGTACTACGGGTCTATGATGCTGCCGTTTTTATAAAGGAAGGGGATCAGGTCTCCTTCTTCAACTCTAGTCGCTGTCGATGTCCTCAATAGACCTGCCCCGGGTTATTACTAATTCTAATCTTCTCGAGGCGTCCCATCCCCATTCATTCCCATCGACTCATAGCGTCTCCAACCCGCCAGAATACCCGCCAGCCCATGATTGCCCTCATGGCAGGCGTATTCAAAGATCGGGTCGTCTGTGCGGCGCAGTGGCAGCTTTGCTGACCAGGATTGATCCCACTGCAGGGGATCTTCAACCGTAAAATCGTAATCCAGTGTATTTGCATCGATACGTGTGAAGCGCTCTTCCACCTTCAAACTTGGTGAGGTGCCTCCCCAACCCGTGTGGTAATAGTAATGTTGCGTGTTGATCACCAGGGTATCGCCGTCCCAGTGAGCGATAGAATCGCCGTCCCACTTGAGTTGCCTGGTCTGGTGTTCGCTATCCAGCCGGATGATTCTGGCGTTGTGTATCATCTCGTTCATGATGACGATGTGATCTTCGGTCTGAATGAGTTGCATATTGTTGTTGTAGGTGCCGGGCACCATCGGCGGTCCGCCGACAAAACCCATCATGCAGCGATCGGCTAGTGAGCGAGCCTCGGGGCCGATGCTGAGTCTATTGTTCTCACGCCTTATCTGCGCCCGTTCACGACCAGCCTGGTTCATCGGAGGCATTCTGCCATTCGGCGGATCATAGACAAGCGAAGTTCTGCGGTCGGCGACGGTTTCGATGCCCCTTTCGTACCAGAACTCGTTGTAGGAAATCACCCCCGGCGGATAACCGGCACCGCCGACTGAGTCGATGATCAGGTCACGGTTCTGGCGTCGATTCTCGTACTCCTCCCACTCCCTGGCCTGTTCGGCGGTAAGCGTCTCCAGGTGTTCGAGTTCTCTGGGACGATTGAGGGGTGTCAGCGTCCGAAAGGTATAGGTTCCCTGTAAGTCAGGGTGACCGTGTTCGGTGCGCTTGATAGCTGTTTGGGCTGTGGTGCTTGCTGTGGCGAGCGTCAGAAATAACGCGATGAGTGCTAGTATGGAAGCTTTCATGGTGATGGCTCCGAAATAGGGTAGCTCTGTTTTCCCTGTATGATAATTTGTGAATGCAAATAGGGACAGACTTATTTTACTTCAAGTTAACTATCACTTCGCTCAATAGATCCGCTCCCTTCTCAGCTCACCAGCGAGGCGAGAATACAACGTTCGCCCTGGTAAGGGCGCCTCCCATGCAAAACCAGAAAATTGTCGATTATGGCCATATCGCCTTCTTGCCACTGCAGATCATAGCTGAACTTTTCGGCAAGGCTTGCCACCTGTTGCATATCGTCACCATGGATTTCAGAGTCATCGCCGAAACACACGGATTTCTCGCTGTCATTGCGGGAGTCTTTCCAGCCCATGAATGCTGCGATGAGCTGATTAAAAAATACTTCCACCCCTGAATCCGTCACTCGAATCGCAGGCATAACCCGCGTCGTTACCTTGAGGCTGCCATCGTCCATCCAGTGCCAGCTATAGCCCAGTTCGGACAACCGTTTTTCAGCCTCAACCCTGTCATCGCAGCTAAGAGTGCCCTTCCAGCTTCGCCCCTGACCGGAAGCTGCATCGGCCTCGGCTGGCATGATATTGGTGTATTTAAGCCCCATCGTCTTACACTTTTCCACAAACTGTGGCTTCTGACCCCGCATCGCTTCGAGTAATACGTCAGAGCGACATAGAGCCGTGGCACCTCCCTGCTGTGGTGCTTGTTCGCAAAAGAAAAGCAGCTTGCTGGGATACAGCGGTGTCTGTGCCATCTCATGATGCAGGAAAATCTCGATATCCGCTGGCGCCTCGTTTGCAGTGAATACTTTCTCGGTGCGATTTATTCTGACGGCATTGGATAACGATTCCTGGTAGGTGAAGCCGGGCAAGTCGAACTCAGATATCGCGGCATCGAAGTCCAGATCTGAATCGAGGGGGAATCCGCGTAACAGGACTGCGCCGCTGCGTTCCACCAGGTCAATAAGTCTCGCCCGGTTGTCCTGTATCCACAGGCCGAGATTGATATCGTTACCGGTGGCAGTCTCGATACACGGAAATTCGTTTTCGTCAGTTGCTAGCATAGATTGTCTCAGTCATAGATTGGATAAAAGGTATTGAATGCCGCTTCGCAAAAATCGCCGGGATCGTTATAGCGGCGATTCTTATTGAGCTGGGCTATCGCCGTCATCTCCTCACCGGTGAGTTCGAAGTCGAACAATGCCAGGTTTTCTTTCAGCCTGTCTCTGTGGCTGGTCTTAGGGATTATCCCATGACCCCGCTGAACGCCCCAGCGCAGAATGACTTGAGCCGCAGACTTGCCGGTTCGTTCGGCAGCTGTACGAACAACATCTGCATCCAGCAAGGAATCCGCCTCAGCTGCCATACCCAGGGACACGTAGGACAGTGATCCCAATGGAGAAAATGCCGTCACCGCCATGTCGTAGCTGGCAGCCAGTCGTAACAGACGTTCCTGAGTTAGATGGGGATGGGACTCTATCTGCAGCATCGCCGGCTTGTGCCGGGCGTATGCCTGCAGGTCATTGAGCAGCGCGGCGTTGTAGTTACACACACCGATTTCCCTTACCAATCCGGCATCAAGCAGTGCTTCCATGGCCTGCCAGGTATCCATGAGTGGCACCGGGTCTATCAGCATGGCGGGATCGGCAGCATCGGGATCGTGTATCCATTCCGGTGGATAACGGGTAGCGAAGTCCACGTACTTCAGAGAGATGGGAAAGTGGATGAGGAAAAGATCCAGGTAATCCAGTCGCAGGTCGGCGAGGATTTTTTCACAGGTTCCACGCACGTGTTCCGGCCTGTGATAGGTGTTCCAGAGTTTTGAAGTCACCCACAACTCCTCTCGCCTGCACAGACCGTCATTGAGTGCCGCCGCGATCCCCTCGCCCACCGCTTCTTCGTTACCGTAATCGGCGGCACTGTCCAGGTGGCGATAACCGATTTCGATGGCGTCGGCGATGAGATCGGGCACTTCTGTCGAATCGATCTTCCACAGACCCAGACCCACACTCGGCATGTCTGTGCTGCCCACTCTTATAGTTCCCATAGATTTCTATTCCTCGTGTCTAATCGGTGAGCCATGACAGCTTATGCTGCCGAAGGTAATTATCGATCTCAATCGGCGCACCCCGTTCGATGGAGGACTGCGCGGCACTGGCGACGATCATGGCCCACAGGCCCTGCAGGGGAGTCGCACAATCCGCGGGGCCACCATCCAGTTGCTCCACCAGTGCCTCGTGTTCGAAAAACGTCGCACCGTGATGACCGCTGCGCTCGACAACGGTCGGGTAAGTGACATCCCTGAAGTCATAATCCGGATGCAGCTTCTGCCTCGACTGAACCTCCACCTTGATGCGACCCCTCGATGACTCTTCTCTGCGTTTGAAGCTGGAATCTTCCGTGGCGATCAGCCGGCCCTTTTCGCCGCCGACAATCAATTCTTCGTAGAGCTCCTGGCTGAACATATTGAGGGCAAAATTGGCCCGTATGCCATTTTCATAGTCGATGAGGACGAAGGCATGATCGTGAATATCCGAGCGCCGGCCTTCGTACTCGAAGTCGAGAAAGTTGACTGCCTGGCCACCACTGGCATACACCGCTCGCGGCCTGGATTCTGCCATCAGGTTGATCAGGTCGAAGTAGTGACAACATTTTTCCACCAGTGTACCGCCGGAAAATTCATTGAACTTGTTCCACTGTCGCACCTTGTCCAGAAACGGCGGACGGTATTCACACATGCTGATGGTTTTGATGGCGCCGAGCGCCTGTTTGCCTTTTGCCTGCAGAAACGCCTCGCTGTACTGTGATTTGTAGCGATACTGCATGCCGAGTTGAATAAATCCTGGATAGTCCCTGCCTAATTCGACGATTTGCGCTGCCTCCACCAGGGAGGTAGCCATCGGTTTTTCGATAAACAGTGGTTTGCCTGTTTTTTTGACCTGCTGCACGATATCGAAATGGGTGTAATTGGGCGTGCAGATGAAGATGGCATCATGGGCATCGTCTGCCAGTGCCTCATCCAGGCTGTCATACACTCGCGGTGCCTGTGCCTCTAACTCTTTAAACAGGGACAGTGCAGCGTCGATGCTTCCTCCGTCATTATCGAAGATACCGTGCACCCCCGCACGACCCAACAGATTTGCGACCCGAATATGTTCCCTGCCGATCTTGCCGCTGCCAATGAGTAACAAGCGATAGTCAGGCTCTGTCCCCGGCAAGGCCATGTCCTGCACTCTCGCGCTTCTCGCTGCCGCGCTTTCCTCGAAGAACCGCTGAAAATCCTCAGACACTCTCAGTTACCTCACCGCTCTCAATACTTCCAGCACTCGCCAGAGTGGGCTGCCTCACCAGATACCAATACCAGATACCGATATTGCTTAGCACAATTAGTACCATTAGTGGCATGAAAGCGCCACTTATCCCATTTACGACGCCAATAGGTGAAAACAGCAAGTAGAGTGAAATAATGCTGGACAACAGCGTGGTGGCACAGGGCACAGCGAAGCGCCAGGGTGCAAGATCCACCAGCTCCTGCTCGTGGTAATTCCAGTTTTCCAGGCGCGGATATATCCGGCCGATCAACAGCATGATGCCGATCTCAATCGCAAACAGGATGGCATAAAGATGTAGAAAATGAATAGATACCACGTCATTCAGCACGAACTGAAACAGGCCGTAAGCCACGATATGAAATACCACCGCCACTTTCGGTGCCAGAGCTGGTACTCGTTTGGTAAACAATCCAATCAGCACGATAGCGATAACGGGGATGTTGTAAAACCCGGTGAAGATACGAATTATCTGCCACAGGCCTTCGGGTGCAAACTGTAACAGCGGTGCCACGATGAAAGAAAATAGTGCAATCACGACGCTGGCGCGGCGAGCGACCTTTACCATGGTGGCATCGTCGATGGTTTTCTTGCTGAGCGGAGCCCATACATCGAGGCAAAACAAGGTGGCGGCACTGTTAAGCAGGGAATTGAACGAGCTGAACACCGCACCTAGAAGCACCGCCAGAAAAAATCCCGTGGCATAGACCGGCAAGACATCACGAATCAATGTTGGATAGGCCAGGTCGATGGATGCCAGGCCTTCGCCATAAAGATGGTAGGCGATCACTCCCGGAATCATCATGAAGAACGGCACGAGTACCTTGAAGAAACCCGAAAACAACACGCCCTTCTGACCCTCGGCCAGATTTTTTGCACCCAGGGTTCGCTGAATTACATATTGATTCGTACACCAGTAAAACAGGTTCGCAAATACCATGCCGGTAAACAGTGTGGCGAATGGGGTGGGATCTGATGGTCCGCCGATGGCGTTCAGCTTGTGAGTATCGGTGCTGACAATGATGGATAGACCGGTGGCCATACTGCCCTCACCCAGAGCCGCTAATCCGAGTAGCGGTACGGCGATGCCGACAATCAATAATCCGATACCATTGATGGTGTCGGAAACAGCCACCGCCCGGAGTCCGCCCGCGACCGCATACATCGCTCCGATGCTGCCGACGGAAACGATAGTAATAACCAGGCCGGTAGCGTAGCTCACGCCGAGCAAGCCGGGCACATCGAAGAGCTGCAGCACCGCGATGGAACCTGAGTACAGCACGCCGGGGATAGTAACCAGGCCATAACCCACCATAAACAGAATAACCGTCAGGCGACGTACGCTGTCATCGAAACGATCGCAGAGAAACTGTGGCAAGGTGGAAAATGCACCGGCGAGGTAACGCGGCAGAAAGATAAACGCCATGCAGATAGTGGCAAATGCCGCAGTGACTTCCCAGGCCATACTGCTCAGATTGAATCCGTAGGCGCTGCCATTCAGACCGATCAACTGTTCGGCAGACAGGTTGGTCAGCAACAGGGAACCGGCAATGAATACGGCGCTCAGACCCCGGCCGGCGAGGAAATAACCCTCCTGGGTATCCACTTCTCCGCGCGTCTTGCGCCAGGAAATGAATGCCACCAGCGCCATAAAGAAGGCACAGCTGACCAGGGTGGAAACAATGTCGTTGGAATTCAAACTTTATCGGGGGGTGTCATTGATTTTGCACAGATTATGGCATGTAGATGCGTAGATGGAATAGCGCTAAATAAAGACAGATAGTTTTCCCCTCCATATTTCTATAACCTCTCAGTAATAATTCCTCTCCCCACTCGTTTAACTCACTATGGGGGGGTGACGCCATTACATTGCTGAAAGAGCCCGGACCGGGCGCAGACGGGATGACAGCTACATTTGATGAGCTTTTCAGCGAACATCATGAAAAGGTGTTACTGGCTGCTTACCGGGTAACCGGCAACATGCAGGATGCAGAAGATGTCCTGCAATCTGTCTTCTTGCGGCTGCTGAAGCGCAGGGATCCACAGAGTTATGGTGTGAATGCCGCCGCGTACCTGCGTAGAGCAGCAACCAATGCCGGTATCGATCTGCTCAGGTCCAAGTACCACTCGAAGACCGATAGTCTCATTGAGGAGATCCACCCATCCACCCGGGGCGCAGCCGACAGCGAAGTGCGCCAGATTGAGCTTCGCAGTCATCTGCGACAAGCGCTGCTTTCGCTGGAGCAACATGCTGCCGAGGTCTTTGCATTACGATTTTTTGAGGATTTCAGTAATGCCGAGATCGCCGAGCTACTCGACACAACGCCTAACAATATCGCGGTGATCCTGCACAGGGCCCGCACACGTTTACAGGAAATCCTTGGTGAACTCGAAGGAGAAAACCGATGAAAGATCATCCATCCACTACAGACACTATTGATGCCGCCATTGACTCAATCAAAACAGATGTGCCGTCGGCGACAGAGATCGCCGGCGCCAGTGAACGGGCGCGAGCTGCGATCGAGGCCCAGAGGGGTCCGCAAGGCGTTGTGACTGAGGAGGGAGAAGTACCCTCGGCAAGCACGAGCTGGGATTCGATTGAAGACTATATTGCCGCCATCCCGGCTTACCTCGCGAAAGAACTGACTCCGGCCCAGACACTGTTGTTTGAAGAAGAGACACGACAGTCTATTCCTTTACGGCGTGCACTCAATGAAGCACGCGGGCAGGAGATTGATCAGTCGGAATTCCTTGCCACTAGTGGGAAATCCTCCCGCACTCGCTGGTTGGCAGCCGCTGCCACAGTCGCAGCCCTGGCCATTGGCCTGTTTGTTGCGATGCCGCAGCTGCCGTCATTCAATCAGTCCCAATTGGCCCAGATTGAAGAGATTGACGGCCAGCTGTATCAATTGGTGGACGGTCGTCTCGAAACTCTAACACCTGGCACATGGATCGATGGACGCCAGCGCATACGTTCGGCAGGCGGCAGCTCGGCCATCATCACACTGGATGACGGTTCCCAGATCGAAGTCGATGAGCGCTCTGAATTAAGCGTAACCCGACGTAGTGCCGGCAATCGAGTCGATGTCTCACGAGGTCGCATATTAGTAGTCGCCTCACCCCAGGGCGCCGGTACGCTGGATGTGTTTACCAATGAATTCACCGTCTCGGTAACCGGCACTATTTTCGAAGTAGCCCACGGTGCGAAGGGTTCACGGGTGGCCGTGATCGAAGGCTCGGTGGATGTGTTGCTGCAAGGCGACACCACCAGTCTCGAACCGGGTGAAGTGATGGACTCCCGCATGGAACGGGCGGCCCTGACCGCTGCCGAAGAAATCGCCTGGAGTCAGAACGCCGATCAATACATTGCCATGCTCCAGGAAGTCGTGGCGCTGCAGCAGGACCTGCAGGCGGTGATGGATATACCGACCCGCTACTCCACGCGCCTTCTCGATCTCGCGCCGGAGGATACAGCCATGTATATCGCCGTGCCCAATGCGCCGGAGAAGATCGTCGATGTGTATGACGTAATCCGTGCCCGCATGGAGAGCAGCGAGACCTTGAGCGAATATTGGGCCGAGTTCGCAGCTAACTCCGAGGCCGGTTACCTTGATCTTGTCATGTCCTGGCTCAGAGAGATCGGTTACGCACTGGGGGATGAGACCGTCTTGGCTATTACCATGCCAGATGACATCAGTAATGAAGGAGTCGCCATTGGAGCGCCGGTGATTCTGTCAGAAGTGGATGCCGATGCCTTCCGAGCGAGTTTCGACACTCAGGTCCAACAGCTGAATGACGTCTTAGAGGCCGAAGGTCTCGACACTGAAGAGATTGAAATCGCTATTATTGATGATCCGGCCGATGCACTGGAGGGCGAGCTATCCATCATGTTATGGGAAGACATTCTGGTTGCCTCACTCTCTGCGGCTGCTCTACAGGATATGCAAACCAATCTGGAAAACGGCAGCAGTGCCTTCGTCGATACAGAGCTGCACGGCTTGCTGCAATATTCCTATGATCAGGGCACCGAGATTCTGGGTGCGGTGCATTTATCCCAATTGTTCACACCGCTTGAGGTAGATGCGCAGGAAGCAGAACAACTCGAGCGAGTGGGCATCAGCAACCTCGAATACCTTATTGCCCAACATCAGCAGCAAGACGGCATCACCAGTATGTCGGCGGATATATTCTTCGATGGCGAAAGACAGGGCGTCATGACCCTGCTTGCCAACCCCGGTCCCATGGGATCGCTGGAGTTTTTCTCCACCGATACCACCATAGTCGCTGCCGCGCTGTTAAGAGAGCCCAGTTCCATCCTGGAAGAATTCGGGCCGCTGGAATTGCCTGAGAATTTCGAGGCCCAGGCGGAGCTCGAACTATTCTATAACGTGATGGGCATTCTCGGCGGTGAAGTGGCGTTCGGTCTGGATGGACCTGCCCTGCCTACACCGGCCTGGAAGGTGGTGATAGAAGCCTACGACGAGTCGATCTTACAGGAGAGTATCGAGTGGTCGGTGGCGCGCTTCAATGAGTATGCAGCAACGGAAGAAGGTTTCGAGGCCACTATCGAACTGACGCCCGCCAACGTCGGTGAAGC